>DATCIB010000039.1:0-4479 GCA_036508045.1 Bacteroidales bacterium | reverse complement strand
CTCAAACAACTTGCCCGACATCATATCCACATTGATGCCCAATCCTTCCGACCAGGTCACTGTCCGCTTCTGTATGCTCAGGCGCAACCGATGTTCACCTAAAGCGAGACCGGTACTATCCAGCGGGTCAAACGAACCGGTAGAGAAACGAAAAGCTTTACTCTTCTTGGATGGCACTAATGACGAACTAACCGCCACGATATTTACCTTATATTCTGTCTTGGGAGTGAGTCCGGTGATTAGAAGAGAATCTGAAAATAGTTTGTCGTGCGTGTACAACGTGTCGTTCAGGAAGAGGTCGTATCCAATAACAGACGTGTTCATCCCTTTTCCCCGGTTCCAGGTCAGCAACAAGGATTCTCCCGTTGCAACAGCACACGTAATGGAGGCAGGAGCTTTTGGCACTCGTTTGGAAACAGCAGCCGTCTTAACGGTAATTGGCATCAAAGGAGACTCATTGCCTAGTTCGTCCACTGCCGTTACCCCGATTTGATACACTTTGTCAGGCAATAGATTACCAGCTGTTCCACTTGTACTCTCAATAAGATCTTTACTGTTCTTTTCGCCATTCACATAGATAGAATACCCTGCAATCCTTGCGAGCTTCTCCTTGTTCTTTTCCTCTTTCCAGGTAAGGCAGACAGCTTGATCCATTACGGCGACAGCTTGAAGAGAAGCCGGCGTTTTCGGAAGAATAGGATCATAAAGCGGTACTACCAAGTTTGAAGGTAAATACGGATTGTTATCCAGTCCCGGCCCTTGTACACGAATGCCATAAGACAGACGGCTTACAAACCAATAGACCGCATAGATAGGATAGCCCTTACCGGCTTCCAGATAAAACGACGAGGAGGTATAATAACGGTCGGTAATTTGTTTGCCGATATTCTTTGACCCGGAAAGCGAAACGATAGCTACCGCATTCTTCCAGGAGACACACGTCGTATCCAGATAAAGCGTGCCACGATAATCTGACGCATCCAGAGAAAAGGTGTAAAGACCACTCACCCTGGGCATGAAATAACCTCTCAAGGCAGAAGTGGCAAGATCGGGAAAAGGTCCCTTCGCATTGTTACTCCCAGAATTCATATCTCCTGAAGATGTAAGTTTGGGAAAAATCTTTTTCCACTTCTCGAAGATAGGAGCCTTGCCCCAGAAAGAGTCTCTGGCATCCGGAAAGAAAGCACTGTCCACCACTTCCGAATAGACTGGTTGCGCATTGGATTGTATCGGATTAGCCTGTTGCCAAAACGCCATATCATACAACTCGAGAGAGATTCCGGTTTTCTTAGTCTGTTCTTCGGCTGCCGGCGCGTGAATGGTGAGGCAAGAGAGAAGAACGATCAGATACAATTGATTTCTTTTCATGGGTATATCAGGTATTATGGTTCATAGAATGGGTACAAATCTACAAATAGTTTTCAGAATATCTTATCTATCAGCTGATAATACCCCAATTGTGGTACAAAAATACCTTTTATGAGGTATTTTGGGAACGAGCGATATACCCTAACTTTGCCTCATTATTTATAAAGATGCAGTATGACAAATTATTTTATTGTTCCCGGTCTTGGAGGTTCCGGACCGGAACACTGGCAAACATATTTTGAACGCTCCGGAGAGAATTTCAGGCGCATTGAACAAAAGGACTGGAATGCCCCGGATATACCGCAATGGGTTGAGACAATTCAAAAAGCCGTCTCAGCTTTTGATCCTCAATCTGTTGTGCTTGTCGGACATAGTCTGGGCTGTCTGGCAATTGCTTCCTGGGCAGCACGTTATAATCACAGTATCAAAGCAGCTTTACTCGTTGCTCCACCCGACACCGGATTACTGCACAGCAAACTCCAGCAGTGTTTGTTTGATCATATCCCAACAGAAAAGATTCATTTCAGGACGCGGCTTATTGCCAGCACCAATGATCACTGGGCAACCATAGAGCAGGTGAAACAGTATGCAAAGAAATGGGGGAGTGAGTTTATAACGATCGGTGATGCCGGACACATCAATGATTCGTTCGGTTATGGCGATTGGCCGGAAGGGATGAGACTGTTGAAGGAGTTGGAATAGTTTCAAGCTCGATTGTTCTAAAACACCGATTTCGGAGATCCGTTCCTCTCGTAAAAACCGACCTGAAAAGAGCCAAATTTCTATTAATAGTTTTTGTAAAGACATCAGGTTGTTTTTGTCATCGGAACCTTATGAAATAAACATTTCATAAGGACGAAATTTGTCACACATACGGATGCCTTTTCTGAAAGCATAACATCTTATTTATCAGTGATATAGAAATCTGATAAATCCTCTTAAGTGACGGAGAATAGTCTTTCGACTCCCAATTCGGTATAATCAGTTCTATCTTCTTTGAAGACCAAATTGTTCTAAAATACCGATTCAGGTACAAAGACCATTTGGAATTAAGAAAAATAAGAGGATGCCTATATAAGCCAAAGCGTGAGTCTAATGCTCAGAAATCAAGAAAACAAAGGAGAATCTTCTTCTTGCTTGGGTTATGAGTCTTCTTTCGGTGCGCTTTTGCACCATTCACTGATGCCACAGGTTTTGCAGTGGGGATTACGTGCAGTACAGACATATCTCCCGTGAAGGATGAGCCAGTGGTGGGCGATGGGCAGGAGTTTGCCGGGGATGAATCTGACAAGCTCTTTTTCTGTTTGCAGAGGAGTCTTTGAGTTGGTGGTCAGTCCGATACGGTTTGCCACACGAAAGACATGAGTATCTACGGGCATTGCTGGCAGATTAAAGACGACGGCGGCGATCACGTTCGCTGTCTTACGGCCTACGCCCGGCAGCGTTTGAAGTTGCTCAATATCTTGAGGGACTACCCCGTTGAAAGTACTCATCAGCCTTTGTGCCATTCCAATCAGGTGTTTCGCCTTATTGTTAGGATAGGAGACGCTGCGAACCAGAGGAAAGAGCGCTTCAAAGGTTGTGGAGGCCATTGCTTCAGGTGTGGGGAAATGGCGAAAGAGTTCCGGTGTCACCATATTGATCCGCTTGTCGGTGCATTGAGCCGAAAGTATGACTGACACTAATAACTGAAACGGAGTTTCATAGTGAAGCTCCGTTTCAGCTACCGGTATGTTGGACTGAAACCACTCAATAATCCGGAGATATCTTTCTTTCTTCAGCATATTCTAATAGGCCGACTCAAATTCTTTTAGGAATCGGACATCATTTTCTGAGAACAAACGCAAGTCTTTGACGCGGTATTTGAGGTTGGTGATACGTTCGATACCCATACCGAGCGCATATCCTGTATATACTTTGCTGTCAATACCACAATTGTCGAGCACTGCCGGATCAACCATACCGCAACCGAGAATCTCTACCCAACCGGTATTTTTACAGAATGGACATCCTTTGCCACCACAGATGTTGCAGGAGATATCCATCTCAGCAGATGGTTCGGTGAAAGGAAAGTAGGAGGGGCGCAGGCGGATCTTGGTGTCAGCACCAAACATCTCCTGTGCAAAATAGAGCAGGATCTGTTTGAGATCGGCAAAGGATACATCTTTTGCCACGTAGAGGGCTTCTACCTGATGGAAGAAACAGTGTGCGCGGTAAGAGATCGCTTCATTACGATAGACACGTCCCGGACAGATAATGCGGATAGGTGGCTGCGTTTTTTCCATCACACGGGTTTGAACAGAAGAGGTGTGGGTACGCAACAGGATATCGGGATGGCTTTCCACAAAGAAGGTGTCCTGCATATCGCGTGCCGGATGGTCTTCGGCAAAGTTTAGCGCAGAGAAGAGATGCCAGTCGTCTTCGACTTCCGGTCCTTCAGCTACAGTAAATCCCTGACGGGCAAAAATGTCGATAATCTCTTCTTTCACAAGGGAAAGCGGATGGCGTGTGCCTAGTGGAATAGGATAGGAGGTACGGGTCAGATCAATATCATTGCTCTCACCTGATGGTCCGTCAAATTGTTCTTTAAGTTCGTTGATCTTGTCCTGAGCCTTGTTCTTCAGGTCGTTGAGCAGCTGACCCATCTCTTTCTTTTGATCGGCGGCCACGTTTCGGAAATCATTGAACAAAGTGGAAACTTCCCCTTTCTTACTCAGGTATTGAATACGCAGTGCTTCGAGTTCATCGGCATTCTTCGCTGTGAACTGATCTATCTTTTCTGCAATTTCTTTTATTTTATCAATCATCGCAATCTACTGTTTGTCAAATATAAGGTGCAAAGTTAAATAAAACAGCTTGCTCATGAAAAGTTTCCGTGGATTTATTTTACTTTTGCCTTGAAAAAGGTATAACAATGACAATAAGACAGAAGGTAGTTAGCTATATCAAAGAAAAACAATTGATACCTGAGCAAGGGAAAATCATTGTGGCTTTGAGTGGCGGAGCTGATTCTGTGGCATTATTGTATCTCCTCTCCGAACTGAACTATCCGCTTATCGCTGCTCATTGTAATTTTCATCTTCGTGGTGCCGAGTCTGACAGGGATGAGGC
>DATCIB010000038.1:0-7241 GCA_036508045.1 Bacteroidales bacterium | reverse complement strand
TCATGCTGTCCTGGTCGTCAAATACACCATAATACATCGGATCACCATTGGAATAAATTTGTATGGCATAAATGATCGAAGGAATATCACTTATGGATCTTGATGGAACGGTACTATCCTGAGTCATTTCCATCGCCGGAGCAAACCTGACAGAAACGACATCACCGGAAGGGACCGCATCTTCTTCTGAAGTGCAGGAGAATAAGAAAAACGACAGTATAAATACTGAAATATAATAAATACCTTTCATCATAGTTGGCTGTAAAGAGCTTATTGTCTTAGAAAACAAATGGGTATGCAAATTTGCTCATGTCTTGTAACTGTCGAATATAGGGATTGATACCTGTCAATCATAACGTACAAATATAGCTTCTTATTTCGTTTCGAACACTATTTTTATATTGATTATCGTTTATTTGCTGTTACAAAAGGAGAAGTATCCTAGAAAAGAATGAATCACTTCAATTGAAAAGAGAAAAGCTTAAATTTCAAGCAGAAATACAATCTATAGATTGCTATGAAACTTTCAGAAAAGATCAAAGCAAAGGCAAAGCTCATTAATGTAAAGTTGTTTGTCAAGTAGAAGAGGCCATAAAGCAGTAAAAGTGCTACGGAAGAAAGAAGCACTGAATAATTGAATGGTTTGACATGACCGAAAGCGACCAGTACAGAAGTACCTTCATAGATAGAAACACCGCCAATTAATACCCACAAACAGAGAATCCGAGTAATTAAGACGGAGTCCATGAGCTGGTCTCCTCCAAAGAAATATACTGCCAATGGTGAGAAAATAAAATCGGCCACTGCCACCACAATAGTGATCATAATAACAGCAAAGAGTGCCTTTGTTGCAAATCTCCTATCTTGTTTGTTTGCATTGTGGGGGAAGATAGCCCGATTAATTACATACAATGGGATCATAGCGGCATTGCTTATCTTTTGTGCCAGATCAAATACAGCCGTTTCATGATAGCCAAGAAAAAGTCCTGACAGCGTCTTGGCAATATTGGCATTGATAACTACTGAAAATCGGGATGCGAAAAATGGCAGACTATCTTTAAATGTGTCTATGAGTTCTACACGGTTCGGCACAGAAAAGGGAAGCTTCTCTTTCCATATCAACAGAAAAAAACCAAGTAATCCCGATAATACCAATCCACAGGATTGAAGCAGAGGGACATAAATATAGTCAGATTGAGTATTCACAAAGAGGAATATGGTAACTACATAAAATAAGACGGAGGAAAATTGCACCAAGGTAATTATTTTCATCTTCTCTATTCCCTGAAAGAACCATACAGGAAATAGCAGATCGGAGATACAGGAGAGGAATACAAAATAATACACTATCGCGTTTGCCCTGAAGAATCCAAAGGTAAACACAATGATGGTGAGCAACACCAGACTTATCAGCAACAGAATTAGTTTTACTCCGAGTACAGAAAATACGATGCGTCCCAGTTCCTTTTTGTCATCACGGTGAATGGCAACGGAACGTACTGCGGAAATATCGAAACCGAAACCGATGAGAATAGAAAAATAGGCCACGATGGATTGAACAAACACTATTAATCCATATTTATCCGCACCAACGGTACTAATAATATAAGGTAATGCAACAAATGGAAGCAGCAACTTGACAAATTCAATAATCCCCAAGTAGAACGTGCTACTAAGTATATTCCTATTATTACGCAGGGATTGAAGTTTCAACATTTCCTTCCGGTATTTTTCTTAAATATATTCATATACTTTATTGTTGCTTTCCTACTTACAATTTGCTTGACGCACAACACCAGTATCAAAGACAAAAGAATATCGGTGGCAAAGGTAAATTCTATAATCGAACTTCCCAAACAAAAAAAGTTTCTTTTTGGGTTTGAGAGGGCTATCGCGGTGTTAATATGTACATTGCTTATTCTACTACTACTTATCTTACGAAAAGTATTCATACATTTCAAGGAAAGTAAGAAATATTGATTTACTTTGCAGCGTCTAGTATCAAATAGGAATAGATTTCTTGATTAAATAAATTAATACTTTGTTTATCAGACTGATCGGAACATTACAAAAGAGCTTAATTATAAATGATATTTGAAGCATCTTTTTTTAATAGTTCTGGCTCATGGATCTACAAAATCAATACGAATATTAGTTTAGCAATACTTAATAGCAAATATACATGAGATTAATAGCGAATTTTATTGTCTTATTACATAAATCTTTCCGATATCTCTCGGAACTCTTTCTGTCCTTCTTCTATAAGAAATGTTTAGCCTCATGTGGGAAGAATGTCACAATAAAACCCTCGTCTTCACAATTTAGGGGATTGGAAAATATGTTTTTTGGAGATGACGTCAACATTCCTGTAGGATCTACTTTCTTTTCTACAAAAGCAAAACTAAAGATAGGAAATAAAGTTATTTTTGGACCTTGTCCTACAATAATAACTGGGAATCATCGCATCGATTTAATAGGTAAATACATATTTGATGTGGATGATAAGCTGCCCGAGAATGATGAAGATGTAGTCATCGAAGATGATGTGTGGGTAGGTGCAAATGTTACCATTCTTAAAGGTGTTACTATTGGACGCGGAGCAGTAATTGGAGCTTGTTCTCTAGTATGTAAAGATGTTATGCCTTATTCAATTATTGGAGGTATTCCTGCCAAAGCCCTTAAGTGGAGATTCACAATAGATCAGATTATTAATCATGAGACGAATTTGTATCCCGCTGAGAAGAGATATTCCAGAAAACAACTTATTGAATGGTTCGGTAATGAAGGAATATTTGAATCTTCAGGTAATAATCACTATACCGGCGAGCCAAAGAATAAGCCGTAAATCACATAAGATTTACGGCTTATTCTTCAAGATACCTTATGATAAGGATTCTAGAGTTTTCTAAAAGTGATCGAGATGGGATTCGAACCCATGACCCACAGCTTAGAAGGCTGTTGCTCTATCCAGCTGAGCTACCCGACCGTCCTTTTTCAAAGCGAGTGCAAAGGTATGATTTTCCAGCTTATATTCCAACCTTTTTGAGTAAAATCTTCTTTACTGCCACAGTTAACACGCATTAGGTTCTCCGGAAAACATATTTCGTATAGTTCTGTAAATGATTTTCAAATCCAACCAAAGGGTCCAGTTTTCAATATACCACACATCGCGTTTCACCCGGCCTTCCATCTGCTCAATAGTTTTTGTCTCGCCTCTATATCCGGTCACTTGTGCCCAACCTGTCAATCCGGGTTTAACCAGATGACGGACCATATATTTATCAATCAACTGCGAATATTCTATGGTATGTTGCAACATGTGCGGACGAGGACCAACCACTGACATTTCTCCTCTGAGTACATTATAAAACTGAGGTATCTCATCAATATTGCTTCTGCGTAGGAAATTTCCAATATTTGTAACGCGTGGATCATCTCTGACAGCTTGTTTCTCATTGGCTTCCTCGTTGATTATCATCGTGCGGAACTTATAGCAGTAAAACTCTATCCCATTACGTCCGGTACGCTTTTGTTTGAAAAATATCGGTCCCTTGGAAGTAATTTTGATACTTAATCCGACTATTATATAAACAGGAATAAAACAAACCATTAAGAAAAGCGATGAGAATAGTACGTCAAGAGCACGCTTGAGTAAACGATTGGTATAAGACTGCAAGGGCTCATCACGTAACACCAGGACCGGTATCTCACCAAGGAGTTCCATTTGCATGCGTTTCTTCACATATCGTCTGACTTCAGGTACAATATTGAAACGAATCATGTTGTTCTCACAATAGTTTAGCAAACGGAATACAATAGCCTCTGCCGACTCAGGTAAGGTGCAATAAACCTCATCCACCTGATTGTTTTCAGATGAAATATATGCCTCCACCTCACTCGTCGTACCCAGAAAGTTCAGATTGGAAGGCAACCCATCGGGATTATCATCAAAGAATCCGAGAATCTTATATCCATATCCGGGATCGCTCATCATTTCTTCTGCGACGGAAACGCCGTTCTTTCCTCCACCGATAATAACAACATTTGTATAGTTAAATCCTTTGCTTCTATACATTTTAAGGGCAAAACGGACTCCAAGCCTTTCTGCAAGCAGACTAACAAAGAAAGTTATATAAAAAGCGAGCAAGAAAAGGCGGGAGATATCATCCTGTTTCATGACCTGCAGACAGGTGAAGAAAATCATAGAATGAAGCAGTATGCTGTAAAATACCCTTGCAGTAATCCGTTCAGCAAAAACAATCCTTTTGTGCAATATACTGCCTATCGCAGCAACACATGGGACATAACAGAGATTAAGTACTAAAACAAGGGGACGGATATTCTTATTTACTTCCTCGTAGATATAATCCTGAAAGAGCAAATACACAAGAAGGAAGGTCACATTGAGAATAATGAAATCCAATGCGACAATCAGTCCTGTCATGAACTGCGAATATCCTTTTTTTTGCTTCATAATTATCCGCTTTTATTGATGAGAGATTCGCAACTTTTCTTCTTTAATAAGCCGGGGTAAAATCTGCAGAAAATGATAATACCTGGGCACATTCTTCTTCGGTTCCTCCAATGCACGGTAGAGCCATTCCATTCGAAGCGCCAGCATACATTGAGGAGCACGGCGAACCGGCCCTACACCACCCGAGTTAAAGTTAAAAGCGGCTCCTATCCCAAACATGACCCCCTTAGAAAGAAAAGGCTTTAATTTACTCATAAATATCTCTTGTTTAGGAGCACCTAACGAGACCCAAATGATATCCGGTGCATCCGCATTAATTTTGTCGGCTATTCCCTGATAATCAAATTCTTCTACATTGCAAAAAGGCAAAGTATCGAAACACATCGTCTGAACCTTGGGATCGACTTTGGAAAGATTTTCCTTCAGTCCATCAAGAACCTCCTGAGTATTTCCAAGGAAATATTGACGATATCTGCACATCTGAACATATTGGGAAAATATATTAGTTCCAATATATGATGTGAATTTCTGTTTGTGAATTATTCCCAATAAACGAGCAAGATTAGAACCGTCACAAATATTTATCAATGCATTATTGATCACCGTGAGGAAATAGGAATTGGTATTGGCAACCGTAAGATTATTACTTTCGATTACACAAACATAGCCACACCTCTCATCAATGATTGCTGTCTGAATTGTCTCATTAACAATGTCCTTATCAAATTGAAGTTTCACATTAAAGTATAACTTATCACTCATATCATCTCTCCTATATCTCTTGTTCAAAAATATTCATTTTTTCTCAATCTGCTGCTTGATCCAAATATATTGTTCTTTGAGACCTTCTTCCAGCAAAATTTCAGGTTCCCATCCCAGCACTTTCTTTGCATAACTATAATCTGCACATCTGGATTTGTCACCTTCTGGCTTGGAGATATCATAGAAGATGTCAATATCTTTGCCAGAAATTCGAACAACAGCCTCGGCTATCTGCTTGATTGAAGTACATACAGAAGGTCCTATCTGAATAGTTCCTTTGGATAGTCCTTTATCAAGTGCCAAACAGAGTGCATTGACAACATCTTTAACATGAATAAAAGCTCGTCCTTGTGTTCCACTACCCCATACATGGAACGGTTCGTAAGGATAATTTATCGCCTTGCGAATCAGTGAAGGAATCACCTGACTGCGTTCACCAAAATCACAAGGAGTACCATAAACATTATGAAACATCAGTACACAAGAAGGAATGCCACATTCCTTTTCCAAATACTCTGTTTCAATCTGTCCCATTAGTTTGCTCCATCCATAAGCAGACTCCGGATGAGCAGGATAAAGATCCTCTTCGCGTAGCTGATTGGTATTCATGGGATTCTGGCGTGATAACGGGAAACTACAAGATGTGCCGGCATATATAAATCCTTTAATTCGTTTATTGCCTGCTTTTCGGCATGAATGTATTACATTAGAGTTTATCTGATTATTCATTCTGAATACAAAACCCTGATTTTCAAGAACAAAACTGATACCAGCAACAATATCAGCTAAATGAATAACATATTCCATTGATGCAATAATATCTACAGCAGCATCAGGTTTAGACAAATCTAAGTTAAAAAAGTGGGTATTGAGATCTATTACAGGTACACCATTTTCGTCATTCAAATATTCCAGTTTCCCTCTCCATAAATTATCAATCACATGCACATCATGCCCTTCATTTACTAATCGTTTTACGAGATTGGAACCAACCATTCCACATCCTCCCGTTACAACTATTTTATTTACACTTCCCTTATACATGATTCACAGATTCTTTAACTTCATCATCGAAGAATTCATTCTTAAGTTTGTAAGGTGCTAAATAATTGTAAAATATAAATAGCTGAATGAACTTAGGAGATAAAGGAATATGACACACATACAGAAAGTGCGAAATACGATAGAGGTATATTGTGGTTAACATTACGAGTAACTCTTGTTTATCCTTATTATAATCTTTCTAAAAACATATACACTTTAAACTCTACTATTACTGACTTTGTGAATTTAATATAATAACTAACTATAAGCTGAATTTATTGCGTTCGTGAATAATTATTGTTCAATTATTTCAGTTCTAAAAAGATGTTTGGTAAATTTCATTCAAACGCAACATATAGTCCTTAATATCAAAGTCCTTCTGAACAGTATAAAAAGCATTTTCAGCCATTGTATTAAGAATCTCAGGATTAGAAATGAGGAACTCGAGCTTTGCAGCCAAATCTTTGGCATCATGAGTATTGACAAGTAATCCATTTTCCCCTGATCTGACCACTTCTTTCATCGAACCTACTTCTGTGATAACCGGGACAAGTCCGCTTGCCATACTTTCCAACAGCGACATTGGTAATCCTTCAAAATAGGATGGTAATACGAAGATCGAAGATTGGTGCAAGATATCCAGTTTCTTTTCACCACTAACAACACCTTCATAATGAAAATCATCACCCATAATTTCAGTGCATTCTTTTACCATACGCTCACGTTCTGGCCCTTCTCCACAAAGAGAAAAGGTAAATCTGTGATGCTTATATAATTCACGAATTGCCTGAATTATTTCGTTTAGTCCTTTATTATTCTCTATTCTACCCAAAAATAAAATTCCGGGAAGACCTTCTTTTCTCGGTTCTTTTCGTGAATAATAATCTGTATCTATTGCATTAGATAGAAAGGAGACATGAATCATTGGATATGTTTTTTGAATGACCACTTGTTCAAGAGC
>DATCIB010000037.1:0-7940 GCA_036508045.1 Bacteroidales bacterium | reverse complement strand
ACAATTCCCTTTTTTCCTGTAACGGTTCCATCCAAGAAGTTTCCTGTGTACATCTGAATTCCAGGTTCATCAGTGTATACTTCCAATGTTATCCCGGACACAGGTGATGTAAGACGAGCAGCAACTTCTTTATCGCTTCCATTCGTATTCAACACCCAGTTGTGATCATATCCACGACCATATTTCAACTGAATAAAATCAGTCTTATCAATATCTTGCGAAATTACTTTAGGCGTGGTAAAATCCATTGGAGTACCTGCCACCGGTACAATCTCTCCCGTTGTCATAAAAGTACTATCGACCGGAGTATAGTCTTTAGCATTGAGATACAAAATATTATCTATAGCAGTAAGCGAAGGATCTCCACTCAAATTGAAATATGAATGGTTTGTCATATTAATAACAGTCTTCTTATCTGTTGTAGCACTATATTTAATGTCAATGGCATTATCATCTGTTAATGAGAATGCAACTTGTGCATTTACTGTACCTGGGAAGTTTGCATCGCCATCAGGGGAAACTATCGATAATACGACTGTGTTATCTACATAGCTAACTGAATCAAACACGTACTCAGACCATCCGGTCGGGCCTCCATGCAAACAATGACCAAAGTTATTTTTAGGTAATTGATAAGTAACACTGTCCAGGGTAATCAGACCATTCGCAATACGATTGGCATAACGACCAATTGTCGCACCAAAATTATTTGGTATAGTGGCATAATCTGCAACGCTATCAAATCCAAGAACCACATCCTTCATTGCTCCTGTTTTATCAGGAACTACAATCGAAACAATTCGAGCACCCATATTTGAGATGCATACCTCCATGCCATTTTTATTCTTCAAAACAAAAAATTTACCGTCTTTCCCTTTTACACTCTGTGTAAAATTACTTACCGACAAACCAGAAAGAGTTGTTGAACCCTTCTCAGAAACTCCTTTACACGAAGTAAAGCCAACCAGCATCAAAGCTGAAGCGATAAACAAAAATGTTCTTTTCATGTGATAGATATTAATAAATTATATGTTGAAAGTTCTAGCGTGTAAAAGTAACACTTAAGTTCTTATTCAAAGACAAAAGTGTATATGTTTGATAACATAAAATCAGCAAATAACTGAATCAATCCTGTATTGATTCATCAAAGAGTCCCTAAATAAAGAGAGACACTTCTTTTGAAGCATCTCTCTTTAATGAAAATACGACCTTAAGCAATACGGCGTGAACCATCACTGATTACAACATCATAAACCTTTGGTTGTTTTCCGAATTTAGCAGTAAATGAGGAAACTGCATCAGCGACAAAAGATCCATACAATTCTTCTTTAACCAAATTAATTGTACATCCTCCGAAGCCACCACCCATTACGCGTGAACCTGTTACACCGTTTTTCTTCGCTATATCATTCAAGAAGTCCAGTTCTTCACAGCTTACTTCATACAATTTGCTCATACCGTAGTGAGTCTCATACATCTTTTGTCCAACAGTGGAATAATCACCAACCTTTAAAGCCTCACAAACATCCAGTACTCGCTGAATCTCTTCAATCACATATTCAGCACGCATAAAGTCTTCCTCAGAGATCAGATCTTTTACTTCTCTCAACATAGGCATCGTTGCATCACGAAGAAATTTTACTTCGGGATGAGTCTTGGCAATTGCCGCAACAGCAGTTTCACAACTTTGACGACGCTTGTTATAAGCAGAAGAAGCCAGCTCATGTTTCACAACTGAATCAATCAATACCAGCTTATAGCCAATAGGGTTAAATGGGAAATATTCATATTCCAGCGAACGGCAATCTAAACGAATTAAAGAACCTGCACGACCAAATATTGAAGCAAACTGATCCATGATACCACAGTTTACGCCCACATAATTATGCTCTGTTGATTGTCCAATCTTAGCAAGCTCAAACTTGTCAATACCTAAGTTAAAAAGGTCATTCAATGCAAAAGCGAAAGTACTCTCTAATGCAGCAGAAGACGACATTCCAGCCCCGAGAGGAACATCTCCGGCAAAAGCGGCATCAAAACACTTAGGTGTTTTACCGCGTTTGATAATTTCGCGACAAACTCCAAAGATATATCTAGCCCAATTTGGTGCAGGAATATCCTGTTCTTCCAGGCCAAACTCTGCATATTCGTTCAAGTCAATTGAATATACACGTACTTTATCCAATCCATTTGGTTTGATTTCTGCTACTATACCTTTATCTACGGCGCCGGGAAATACAAACCCACCATTGTAATCAGTGTGCTCACCTATCAGGTTAACACGACCAGGAGAAGCATATACAAAGCCTTCTTCGCTGAAGTGTTCCTGGAATTTTAATCTTACATTCTGTTCCATACTCTTATTTAAAAAATTTCAAATTATTTCAATCTAATCTGTGATCCTTTTACGGTAAACCACATTATATATGCGTAGTAAACAAACAGGCAGCAAAATACAATCGTAAGACCTGCTGTTTTCTCAATTTGTCCCATTATCGGCATAAGTAAAGCTGCTCCAATAACTCCTGTATTGATAATTCCAGAAGCGGCTTTAGTGTGAGGACCTAGTTCTTCGAGACCTAAGTTAAAGATACACGGCCACATAATAGAATGGAACAAACCTGTAAGAATAAGCAACCAAATTACTATAGCACCAGTCGTAAGCAATGAAAGAGCAACGCAGAGAGCACTTAGTGCCAAAGCGACTAAGAGCACCTTCTTTGAATCAAACTTACCAAGCACTAACGAACCGGAAGCACGTCCTACAAGCATTCCAAACCAATAAAGCACAAGTATGGAAGTAGCCTCATTCATATTCATACCTAACATTGTAAAGAAATCTGAAATAAATCCAGGGATTAATATAGCAGATGTAAGTCCAAGTCCCTCCATTCGTTGAGGTAGAAAGCTTGGAATCCCAATTTCAACGCCCATATAACAGAAGATAGCAAAAGCTCCTAAGAATATATGAGGATATTTAAAGATACTTTTGTGAAACTTTTGAGCCTTACCGTCAATGGATACTTGCTCTTCTTCTTTAATCGAAGGTAATTTTAGCATTAAAAGAATACCACCCAATACGAGAGTAAATATGCCTAAAAAGATAAAAGGATTTTGGATACCTAAAGCATCATTTACTGTTGGAGGCAAACCAGCGCTTTTATTGTTTGAGACAATAAGGATTGAAACGAACATAGGAGCCAACGTAGTAGCCAATGAGTTTAAAGACTGGTTTAATGTCATACGGCTTGCTGATGTTTCAACAGTGCCCAAAGCTTTCACATAGGGGTTCATTACTAACTGCAGAAAAACAATACCAATAGCAACCACAAACATACATGAAAGAAAAGCCCAATAAATCTTGTCTGTTCCGGCAAAAATACCAATTGCGAAATAATTAAGAATAAAACCAAATGCAATCACAAAAAGTCCCAAGACTAAAGTACGTTTGTAACCTAGCTTATTCATAAGAATAGCTAATGGAATAGACAAAACATAAGCTCCGTAAAAGGCTGTATTTACTAATTGACCTTGCATTTGGTCAAGTTCAAATGCCCATTTACAGAAGTTAATCATGGAATTGTTCATGGTAGTAATGAATCCCAAAAGGAAGCTTACGATGAACATTACCGAAAGAGCGAATGAATAATTTTGCTGTTTTTGTGTCATGGCAATAAAAATTAAATTGTATGAAAACTATTTGTAAATCAATTAAAACAAACCTTCTTGTGGAACTCCATTCAACATAAGAACTCCCTAAAAAGCGCCCAAAGTAAAGAAAAATAGTTTAGTCTTACAAGTAACTGTCCAAATTAATTCAATATCTCAACAAAAATGCATGAATAACAACTTAAGTATGAAGTATACCATAACTAAGCTGTTATTTATTTGCAAAAACAGAAAAGATTTTGTGTTCAATCGAAAGAGGCTTCGTATCTTTATGCCCGACTTCAAATATTTATTTATGCAGGATTTCATTCATATCCATGTCCATTCACAATATTCACTACTTGACGGGCAAGCCAGCATTCAGGCCCTGGTAGATAAAGCTATAAATAATAACATGAAAGGTATTGCTCTTACCGACCATGGCAGCATGTTTGGCATTAAAGAGTTCTACAATTATGTGACAAAGAAGAACGGCGACAAAAATATTGAGATACAAAAACTAAAAAAACAGATTGATTCAATTGAATCACAAGAGAGAGGTAATGAGGAAAATGAGCTCGAATTAAAGGATTGCTTTGACGCAGTAAAGAAAATAGAAGAAAACCTTTTCAAGCCAATTCTTGGTTGTGAAATGTATGTAGCAAGAAACCGGCTGTTTGACAAAAAAGGGAAGGATGATAAAAGCGGCCACCACTTGATCGTGCTTGCTAAGAACGAAAAAGGATATCATAATCTGATTAAGCTCGTGTCAAAGTCCTGGACAGAAGGATTCTATTACAGACCACGAACTGACAGGGCCGAACTTGAAAAATATCATGAGGGACTGATAATCACCACCGCTTGCCTTGCCGGAGAAGTTCCAAGAAAAATATTTGCAGATCAAATAGAAGATGCCGGAGAAGTCATATTATGGTACAAAAAGCTCTTTGGCGAAGACTTCTATCTGGAGTTGCAACGACATAAAGCCACGGTTGCGCGAGCAAACTATGAAGCTTATCCTATGCAACAAAAAGTAAATGCAGAATTAATAAAGCTCTCGCAAAAGTACGGGGTCAAATTGATTTGCACAAATGATGTACACTTTGTTGATGAAGAAAATGCAGAAGCTCACGACCATTTGATCTGTCTGAGTACAGGAAAAGATCTGGACGATCCTGACCGTATGGTTTATTCAAAACAGGAATGGATGAAAACCAAAGAAGAGATGAATGCAATCTTCTCTGATGTTTCAGAAGCACTTTCTAACACATTGGAAATACTTGATAAGGTGGAATTCTACTCCATTGACCACGAGCCTATCCTTCCAAACTTTCCTAAACCGGAAGGTTTTCTGGATGACAATGATTATCTCAGACATCTTACTTATAAAGGAGCGGAAAAACGATGGGGAGAAATGAGCGAAGAGCAAAAAGAACGAATAGAATTCGAGCTTGCAACCATCAAGCACATGGGATTTCCAGGTTATTTTCTTATTGTTCAAGACTTTATTGCTGCTGCACGCGAAATGAGTGTTTCCGTTGGTCCCGGACGAGGGTCTGCTGCCGGTTCGGCAGTTGCCTACTGCCTTGGAATCACACAAATCGACCCAATTAAGTTTGATCTGCTGTTTGAGCGGTTCTTAAATCCTGATCGTATTTCTCTGCCTGATATAGATATTGACTTTGATGATGATGGGCGTGGCGATGTATTGCACTGGGTAACAGAAAAGTATGGTGCCGAGAAAGTAGCACATATCATTACTTATGGCACCATGGCAACCAAAATGGCAATCAAAGATGTAGCAAGGGTCGAAAAGTTATCCTTATCCGAATCAGACCGACTTACAAAGTTGATTCCTGAACGTTTACCTGAGATTAATGGGAAGGCGCAAAAAATAAATCTTAAGAATTGCATCAGGAATGTGCCAGAACTTCAGGATGCGTGCAACAATTCGGATGATAAGATTCGAAACACAATGAAATACGCACAGATGCTGGAAGGTAATGTGCGAAATACAGGAGTACATGCCTGTGGTACGATTATCTGCCGCGATGACATCACAGATTGGGTACCGGTGAGCACTGCTGATGATAAGATTACCGGAGAAAAAATGCTTATCACACAGTACGAGGGATCCGTCATTGAAGAGACCGGACTGATCAAGATGGATTTCTTGGGATTGAAAACATTGTCAATCATCAAAGAAGCTATTGAAAATATCCGGTTACGCCATTCTATCACACTGGATATAGAAAACATTGATTTTAACGACACTGCCACATATCAGTTATACTGTCAAGGACGTACCGTCGGTACCTTCCAGTTTGAGTCTGCCGGGATGCAAAAATACTTGAAAGAACTTCAGCCAACCACTTTTGAGGATCTTATAGCGATGAATGCGCTGTATCGTCCGGGGCCAATGTCATATATACCTCAGTTTATTAACCGTAAACATGGAGTGGAAAAGATAGAATACGACATCCCAATCATGGAAAAGTACCTGAAGGATACCTATGGCATCACAGTTTACCAAGAACAGGTAATGCTTTTGTCCCGTTTGTTGGCAAACTTCTCCCGCGGAGAATCGGATACGCTCAGAAAAGCGATGGGTAAAAAGCTGAGAGACAAGCTAGATCACATGAAGCCACAGTTTATTGAAGGAGGAAAGGAAAACGGTTACGACCCAAAAGTATTGGAAAAGATTTGGGGAGATTGGGAAAAATTTGCTTCTTATGCCTTCAATAAGTCTCACGCCACATGTTATTCCTGGGTAGCTTTCCAAACTGCATATCTGAAAGCTAACTACCCTTCAGAGTACATGGCAGCTGTATTGAGCCGCAATATATCCGATATTGCCGACATCTCCCGCTTTATGGATGAATGCAAATCGATGGGAATTCAGGTATTAGGTCCTGATGTAAATGAGAGTAATAAAAAATTTACTGTGAATAAAGCAGGAAACATTCGGTTTGGACTTTGTGCTATCAAAGGTGTTGGCGAGAATGCAGTTCAAAATATTTTGGAAGAGCGTGAAGCAAAGGGACCTTTCACCGGGATATTCAATTTCATCCAACGGGTTAATCTTTCCGCTTGTAACAAAAAGAATGTTGAATGCCTTGCTCTTGCAGGTGGTTTTGATAATTTCACAGAACTCACGCGTGAACAATACTTTGCAATAAATAGCAAAGGAGAACCTTTTCTGGACAGTTTGATCCGGTATGGGAACAAATTTCAACAGGATCATTCATTTTCACACAACTCTTTGTTCGGCGAAGATAGCGGAATTGAAATTGCAACCCCAGAGATCCCATCGACTGAACGTTGGCCAGACATAGAACGACTAAACAAAGAGAAAGAGTTGGTCGGTATTTATCTCTCTGCTCACCCTTTGGACCAGTATTACATGATCCTCAACTACTACTGCAACACCACACTCAAGACATTTGCAGAAGATAAAGATAGTCTGAAAGATATGGATATACGGATGGGGGGGCTTGTGGAAAACTTCAGAGAAGGTTCTTCCAAAAATGGAAAACCGTATGGTATAGTAAAGATTGAAGATTATTCCGGAAGCTCGGAGGTGGCACTATTTGGGAAAAACTACATAGACTTCGGTAAATATATGAAAAAGGGATTTTTCCTACTCATCCAAGGAAGAATGTTACCTCATCGCTTCAAGGAAAACGAGTTAGACTTTACCATATCTTCTGTTCAGGAGTTGGACAGCGTAAAAGATTGCATCATTGAGCGCCTGACTATCTCTATGCCATCTGAGGCTATTGATGATGTATTTATTAATGAACTGGATGTTCTTACAGATAATCAGAAGGGAGAGACTATGGTCTACTTCAATCTAGTAGATGAAGAAACAGGATACAGGGTACAACTAAGATCAGATGCATTAAAAATCAATGTTACCAGAGATCTGATTGATTACCTGAGCAGGAATGAAAATCTTGCTTTTCAAATCAATTAGACTGTCAATAAAAAAAAACATTGTATCTTTGAAAGCTGAATCATTTACTAATACTAAATAAAGGAATTAAAAGATGGCTTTACAAATTACAGATGACAGTTTCAAGGAACTACTTGCCTCAGGGAAACCCTTTGCAGTTGACTTTTGGGCAGAATGGTGCGGTCCTTGCCGTACATTAGGACCGATTGTTGAAGAACTTGCTATAAAATATGATGGCAAGATTACAGTCGGAAAGATGGATGTTGACGCCAATCCGGATACATGTTCGGATTTTGGCATCATGAGCATTCCAACAGTTCTTTTCTTTAAAGACGGG
>DATCIB010000036.1:0-4375 GCA_036508045.1 Bacteroidales bacterium | reverse complement strand
TTCTTCGCCAAACGGACTGATTTTCCTGTTGTCACCCTGCGTCCTACGGGTGTGTATGGTCCGCGTGACAAGGATTATTTCTTACTCACCAAGACCGTGCGTTCCGGCTTGAACGTCTCAGTGGGGTTCAAACCTCAGAGGATCACTTTCATCTATGTGAAGGATCTGGTTCGTGCGGTCTATCTCGCAATAGAAAAGGCAAAACCTCACAGCAGCTATTTTGTATCAGACGGGGAGGTATATACCAGCAGTGACTATGCGTTGTTTGTCCAAAAGAAGCTGAATGTGAAGTACCTGCTTTCTTTGAGGATTCCACTTTGTATGGTCTGGCTGATCTCTGCGTCGGTTGGTGGTTTGATGCAATGGATGGGCCGCTCATTTACGCTGAACAGCGACAAGTTTAAGATCATCAAACAACGCAACTGGTGCTGCGATAACCTACCCATCGAACAGGATCTCGGTTTCAAAGCGGAGTACAAACTTCAGCAGGGAGTAGACGAAAGTATAGATTGGTATCTGGCAAACGGCTGGTTATAACTCTGCCAACCGGGGCGCGACATCGCGGTCGAGGATGGTAAACAGTTGTTCCAGAGTCTCTGCCCGGAGCATTGCAATACGCAACTCTTTAAAATGCGGGATACCTTTAAACAGCGGAGTGGCTGCCAGGTGACGTCGGATATGTAAGATACCTCTGCGCTCGTCCAGCCATTCGATGCTTCCTTTTACCTGCTCTTTTAATAGGTCCAGTTGCCATTGTGGTGTGAAAGGGGCGAGTCTCTCTCCGGTATTCAGAAAGTGACGGATCTCCTGAAACAGCCATGGATGTCCAAAAGTGGCACGACCAATCATGATGCCGTCCACGCCATAGTTATCAAAAGCAGCTTTTGCTTCTTCAGGATTTGTGATATCTCCGTTTCCGATGATCGGGATCTTCATCCGTGGGTTCTTCTTCACCTCACCAATAAGTGTCCAGTCCGCTTCACCGGTGTACATCTGAGCGCGGGTGCGTCCGTGAATGGTGAGTGCCGCGGCACCTGCATCCTGTATTCTTTCAGCGAGTTCGACAATGATTTTGGAAGAGTCATCCCATCCCAAACGGGTCTTGACAGTGACGGGTATCTTGACCGCTTTTACTATCTCACTGACAATCTCCACTAGTTTATCCGGTTCCCGAAGCATTCCCGATCCGGCTCCTTTGGCGGCTACTTTCTTGACCGGACAGCCAAAGTTGAGGTCAATGATGTCGGGACCGGCAGCTTCGCATATTTTGGCTGCTTCAACCATCGCATCCATCTCTTTGCCGTAGATCTGAATAGCGACGGGGCGTTCTTCCTCGTAAATGGTCAGCTTCTGTTGCGTACGGCTGATGGAACGGATAAGGGCATCGCTGGATACAAACTCCGTATAGACCATGTCGGCACCAAATCGTTTGCACATCAGACGGAAAGAGGGGTCTGTCACATCTTCCATCGGAGCCAAAAAAAGAGGTTTCTCACCCAAGTCAATATCTCTTATCTTCATACAGCGGTTGTTTTACGTTTGCAAAAGTACTCTTTTAAGGATAAATTCCTACCTTTGCGGTTCCAAAATCCTAAAAGAGTTTCTTCTGATGATAAACGATCTTGAAATAATGGCTCCGGCAGGTAGCTGGGAGTCTCTTGCTGCTGCTATTCAGGCCAAAGCTGATTCCATCTATTTCGGAGTCGAGAATCTAAATATGCGGGCTCATTCTTCCAATAACTTCACGATTGCTGATCTGCATGAGATCGTGGGTATCTGTAAAGAGCAGGCGATGAAATGTTATCTGACAATCAACACGGTGATCTATGACGGCGAACTGGAGTTGATGCGTCGTATCATTGATGCGGCTGCTGAGGCCGGGGTCACTGCAATCATTGCGGCGGATGTCGCGGTGATGGAATATGCCGTACGCAAAGGGGTGGAGATTCACCTTTCCACTCAGCTGAATATTTCAAACATTGAGGCTCTTCGCTTTTATGCCCGCTTTGCTGATGTGGTGGTA
Organism: Bacteroidales bacterium; assembly: GCA_036508045.1. Taxonomy (GTDB): domain Bacteria; phylum Bacteroidota; class Bacteroidia; order Bacteroidales; family JAQUTK01; genus JAQUTK01. Next base: position 2,352 of record DATCIB010000036.1, on the reverse strand, counting down.
CTGGCGCGTGAACTTAATCTGATACAGGTGAAAGAGATCTACCGTCAGATCGTGGAAGAGAATATCTGTGGACCGAAAGGGGAACAGATACGTATTGAGATGTTTTGCCATGGCGCTTTGTGCATGGCCATCTCCGGCAAGTGTTATCTCAGCCTCCATGAACTGAATTCGTCGGCAAACAGAGGGGCTTGTTATCAGGTATGCCGCCGGGGATATACCGTGATGGACAAGGAGAATGAGATTGAATTGGATGTGGATAATCAGTATATCATGTCGCCGAAAGATCTGAAGACGATTCATTTTATGGATGAGATGATCGATGCCGGTGTGAAGGTCTTTAAGATTGAAGGTCGTGCCCGTGGTGCAGAATATGTGCGCAACGTGGTCGAGTGTTATAAAGAGGCGGCTCAGTGTTGTCTGGATGGCACTTTCTCAGAGGAAAAGGTAGCTGTGTGGGACGAACGTCTGAAACGGGTGTTCAACCGCGGTTTCTGGAACGGTTATTACCTGGGTCAGAGACTGGGTGAATGGAGCAAACAATATGGCTCGAGCGCTACAACGCTGAAAGTATATATAGGGAAGGGTATTAAATACTTCGAGAAGGTAGGGGTGGCTGAGTTTCTGTTGGAAACTAAGTCTTTGAAGGTGGGAGATGACATTCTCATCACCGGACCAACGACCGGCGCCATCGAAATGAAAGTGGAGGAGATCCGTGTCGATCTGAAACCTGTGGAGGAAACGGTCAAAGGGGAACATTTCTCACTGAAGATACCGGAAAAGATTCGTCCTTCCGACAAACTGTTTAAGATTATTCCGGTAGAAGGAAAAAAGTAAAGTTCACACTGCCGTATTCTCTATGCTGCATGAAATAGGGGTGATGCTCAAAATGATCTTTGTTGGAGTGCTCAAGAATAAATAGCCCGCCGGGCTTCAACCGATGGTTGTCGAAGACCAATGCGGGGATTTGCTCCAGCTCTTTCAGGTCATAAGGAGGATCGGCAAAGATCAAATCAAATTGGGGACCATTGTGCGAACTCAGATATTTCAAGGCATCTCCTTTCAATGGATAAATGGTGGCACTTAATACCTTGGCGCATTTACATATAAAGTTGTAATGGGCATTCTCTTTTTCCACACAGATTACTTCTTTGCAACCTCTGGAGGCCAGTTCGAAACTGATGCTCCCGGAGCCACCAAAGAGATCCAAGGCTTCTGTCTCTTCAAAGTCAATCAGGTTATTGAGCACATTAAAAAGATTCTCTTTGGCAAAATCCGTGGTTGGTCTGAGTTTGAAGTTTGCAGGTACATCAAACCGTCTGCTTCTATATTGTCCGCCGATAATTCTCATGTTATGAAAGTATTGTTATGTCGAGAGGCAGGTTCTTGCTCTCTTCTTTGTAAGTAACCTTATTCACGTATTTCTGAAGGATAGCTGTGATCTCTGCCGCATATTCTGTAGTACCATTCACAAGAACAGAATTATTCAGCTGGTCAAGATTGAACTGCAGGAAGGTGTGCATGATGTAATATATTGCATCATTCGGCGATATATAATGGAATGAGTTGGCAAATAAAATACCTTCCAGTGATGTTAAGAGGGTGCTTATCTGCTGTTTTTCGCACTGGACAAACAGATAGTTGTTCTTTGTTTCAGTCTCTTTGGAATGGAGAAAGTAGCTTGTCAGATTTGTAATCTGATGGAGGAAGTTTGCTTCAGGGAAGTTACGTTGAAGGAAGAAGTAGAGATCTTCCTCTAAGGAATAAACTAACACCCGGCCAATGGATTGAATCGGATTGCTAATATAAACAGGTTGACCGGATTGTGATGACAAAGCCGGAAAGAATGAACCGTATTCTTCTTTACTGATCAGTCCATCAGGAAGAAAGGTAAAAGGAGCTCCGACGCTGACGATTCGTATGGATATATATTCTTCTTCCGGAAGTCCTTTTTCAAATACAGCTTCTTTCAAAAGAGTAAGAAAATCATCGCCCGGTCCGGTCGTGCAGGAATGTATCAGTATTTGTTCCTCCCTACCCTGACCGGTGTAAAAAGAAAATCCATCCGGTAATAGCCGGATGGATAATACTTTATCATGTTTTGCAGTCTCCAGCTTCATGAAGCCATTATTCCCAGTTACCTGCGTTATTGTTTACTTCAACGACAGAGCCAACTTGCAGTCCCGGGTATCTATCTTGTTTTGATGCTTTATCTTTCAAGTTAACAATCTCCTGACGATTCAGACCATCCAAATAAACATCGTAAGGAGTATTACATTGGAATACTTTCATCCATACACCTGCATTGGTTGGAATCTCTGTTGCTTGAAGCTCAAATTGTTTGGTTGTTCCCGG
>DATCIB010000035.1:0-5586 GCA_036508045.1 Bacteroidales bacterium | reverse complement strand
ATAGAAGCAGGAAAGAAGATTGGAATCAATATACCGGAGAAAGAAATACCGGAGAGGACAAATTTCATCCGCTAATGGTTTCTTAACTTCATTCTTTCTTTTGCACCGTAGGAAATCAGTTGGATTGTTGTCTAAAGGTGTGATCAACATGCAGCCTTAAAAAGACAGACGATCCTCTTTTATATGCAGATAAAGAAAGTCTGCACTCCCGAACAAGAGAAGAAATTACAAGAGGTTTTTTACCCGCTGTTCAGAAATGAGACTCCAGAAAGTGGTAATGGACGTGGAAAGAAAGGGAATGGTCCGGGTAAAGGAAAATATCAAATGGATAGTGTGCCAAAAAAGGAATGTGCATGTATAATATAATGAATTTACAAACTAAAAACTAAATTGAAAATGAAAGCAAAATTGTTTATTGCAGCACTTGCTCTGATTGTTGCAGGTGGTACGGCTTCGGCTCAGAAAGCACAGACTAAACAACAAAAAGGCAAACCTGCCACGACAGTTGTAGATAAGAAACAAGCAGCTTGCGACGGCACTTGTGCCGGAAAAGGCATGGGTCAGGGCATGATGAAAGGGATGAAGAAAGGCACAGGTTGTGGTACTTGTGACGCTACTTGCGCCAAGTTTGTAGATGCCAACAAGAATGGCATTTGCGATACGAAAGAAAAGGCGAAATAAATAGCAACTTAAGGTAACAGAAAGTCGGTGCGATTTCGTACCGGCTTTCTTGTTTTCTAAACAATACAGATGTGAGATATTCTGAATCCAAGCTGGGATAAAAAGAAAGGCGGGACCGTAATGGATCCCGCCTTTTTTGTTAGAGTCCGGCAGTTTACTGCGCGTTCAGTTCGAAAACGATGCTTGAATACTGTCCTCCGAAAGAAACTTCAATTCCTTCGTCCATCAATTGCTTGCCGCTGACAACCTGGTTGTTGATCCTGTTGCGAGATCTCCCCGGAGCATTGTCTCTGCCAAGTTCCATGTTGATCTCTGTCAACTTATACATCTTATCAGGATTCAATCCGTTCATCTTCAGGCGAGGAATGTATTGGTTCACAAAATGTTCAAGTTTATATGTAAAGAAGACCGCTCTGTTTTTGTCTTTGCTGACATACATCTGGGAATAGAATGGCTGTTTCTCATACGGAGATACCAGACGATACTGATCCCCTTGCTGGATTACCGGACGGATGCTCTTGTACGTGGCAATGGCGTTTTTGGCAAAGATCTTATCTGATTCTGTCATATCTTTTGGCTGGATTTCCATACCCAGTCTACCGGTCATCGCTACGTCAAAACGGAGTTTCAAAGGTACTTCGCGTTGTGTCTGGTGGTTTTTGTTGGCACTTACGTGAGAAGCGATTGCATTGGCCGGGTAAAATTGAGACACGCCCCACTGGATCTGCATACGCTGTAAAGCATCGGTATTATCACTACCCCAAAACTCATCAAAGTAGGGAAGAAGACCATAATTTGCACGTCCGCCACCGCTGGCACAAGCTTGCATCACCAGGTTCGGATATTTCGCACGGATACGTTCGAGCACGTTACGCAACCCCTTATGGTATTCAATATAAAGGTGCGACTGTTTATTCTTTGCCAGATAATTGGAACCATAGTTAGCCAAAGTCATGTTGGCATCCCACTTGATATAATACAGTTCCGGATAGTTGGTCATCAGACCATCCACCACACCAAATACAAAGTCCTGTACTTTCGGATTGGAGAGGTCAAGTACCAGCTGTGTACCTCCACGACCCATCTCTGGTTCGCGATTGTCCTGACGGATGATCCAGTCCGGATGTTTCTCATACAATTCGCTCACGCTGTTGCACATCTCCGGTTCGATCCAGATACCAAATTTGATACCATATTTCTTTGCAGAAGCGATAAGACCTTCCACACCCTGCGGGAGTTTTTTCTTCGCAATGACCCAGTCTCCCAGACTTGTCTTGTCGTTATCACGCGGATATTTATCACCAAACCAGCCATCATCCATGACAAACAGTTCGCCACCCATTTCTGAGAAGTCTTTCATCATCTGATCCATACCTTCCTGGTTCACATTAAAATAAACCCCTTCCCAGCTGTTGAGCAAGATGTCACGGGTTTTGAGTCCGTTGTGCAGTTTGCCGTTGCGCGCATAATCATGGAAGCTACGGCTCACGCCACCTTTACCCACTTTGCTATAAGTCAGCGCAAGCTCAGGAGTCGTAAACGTTTCCTTTGGTTCGAGAATATACTGAGAAGCATCTTCATTGATGCCAGCGAACACTTTCAGTCTACTGCGGTTGCTAATATCAAACGTAATCTTATAGTTGCCGCTGTATGCCAGTGTACCACCGATTACCCGTCCGGTACTTTCACTTGGTTTACCGTCCAGAGAGAGCATGAACGAAGGATTTTCTCCCAATGTATTGCGAACGCCATCCCTATTACGAATGATTTTGATACCCGGTGTCAGAGCTTCTTCAGTCATATAGGCTTCAGAAGCCCATGCACCATTGAGATGTGTAAGCCAGATATCACCCAGGCGTACCGGAAGGAACGCCGATGCAAACTTATACAAGGTAACAGCTTTCTTCTCATTGTTAGTAAATTCGCTCCAGCACTCAATCACATCACTATTTTTGTATGCTTTATAGTACAGCGTTACGACAAACGGGTATACTTTGTCTTTTAGCACGATCTTTGTCAGTTCGGCATTCGTCACAGCACTTTGGCTGATTGATTCAATGACCAGTGCAAGCGACATATTACCATCACCATGTGTCACCTGAAGAGCAGGTTCATTTTCAGCATTTACACCAAACACAGGATACGCTTCATCATTCAGACTCAGTTGTCCACCCTGGATACTACTGATCATGCCAGGCTCAACTTTATCACCGTAATAGGCGAAACGTAATACTTCTCCCTGCTTGCCGTTCAGCAACATAGAAGTATTGGGTGTCGAGATCAGGATATTGGATCCATCGATGATTGCAAAAGCTGGTAAGACACAGGTGCAGAGAAAAGCACTCAGAAATAGGTTTTTCATTGTAAAATAATTAAGTGTGATATTTTGTTTGGAATCTTATCCGCGTATCATGGTTAGCAGCATCTTAAACTGTTCCTTCGCAAACAGCGCATGCAGCGAACCGGCAGGCATGATGATCGTATCCCCTTTTTTCATTTCGTGAACAACTCCGTCCAGATGAAGCGTCATTTCCCCATCCAGTATTTGCACCATTGCATCAAAAGGAGCTGTATGTTCGCTCAGTCCCTCGCCCTTGTCAAAAGAGAAGAGCGTAATAGTTCCAGCAGGATTCTTTACCAGTTGTTTACTTACAACACCACCAGCCGAATAGTCAATCAGCTGATTCAGGTCAGCAACCGACCCTTTTTGAAATACATTATCCATAGTGCTATTATTTAAGAAGTTTCAGATGACAAATGTATATATTTTTTACCTCATGCTGAAGGGCGTTATGAATTAATAACAGACAGCAACATCCCTTGTATCATTTGAGATTAATTGTTCTTATTCATCCAGGAGATGGAGAGTGTACCCTACCTTGATGGACACAAAAGGAGAAAGTGTCGATCCATCAGGAGTTTTGGTATGCATGAAATTGAGACCGCATTTCAGATAACCCGATCCGTTTTCTGAAAGATAAAAGTCCGAGCCGAATCCAAGCTCAAACATTCCATAGATGTGTTTGCTAGCCTCCACGTCATCGACATACTCTTCGTTCATGTTTTCCATCATATATTTTCCATCCACAGCACATCCCGCATCCAGATAAATGAAAGAAACTCTCTTCGCGTTCTTTGTGTATGCTTTCAGTCGGAAGAAAAACGGAACGAGATCCCGTACCAGATTTGTTTTCTTTATATAATCAGGAAAAGGGAGCGAGTAGATATGCTCATAACCAAGTCCGACACCAAACGTAAGAAAATTATTCAGCGGAGTTTCCGGCACAACAGTAAAGTTCAACGCATCATTGCGGATCCGGCCTATCCCGCGCGTCCATCCACCCTCGAAATTAACGGCTGTGACAGGTCCTTGAGCAAGAGCAGGAATTCCGGCCATCAACACTCCTAAAAGGATAAAAAGGGTCGATATAATCTTCTTCATAGAATCATATTAAAGGAACTCTTTCAATTTTTCAGGTAAAAGTAGTCAAATATATTGAAATGGTTTTTGAGAAGTATGAAAATATTACTATTCCAAACCGTCAAGATACGGCGAACAGAATTCTTTTAGCTCGTCAATAAAAGAGGGGATTTCTTTCATCTTCGGAGCATTATGCACAGAAGGCTTCCAATAGCCTGGTTCGTATTCTTCTTTACGCAGCTCATTCATCAGGTTAAATGTGCTTATCTGATTGCCTTTCAGCATTGGAAAGGTGATGAATGTACGAAATATCAAGCTGGATCCTTTTTCTCTGATTCCCAATGAAACGCCCTCACTTGTAACTCCGTGTGTTTCCTCATCAAATTCATACGTTCCTTCCGGATATTTTAAGACACCATATCTGACGTTCGAGTTATTCTTGAAGAAGTGATTCCGAAGATCTATTCCATCCAACTCAAGATCATTACGCAGTTTGTATCTGGAAAAGAAATGTGGTGTGTAAAAGTAAACACCGGCAATATCTCTGGATTGCTCCGTAAAGACGGGCTTTACAGCATAATAGCCCGAACTGGTATTCATTAGGCAGTAGCAGCCATGCATCAAGTCATTGGTGTAATCTCTGCTGGTTGCATACGATTGAAGAACCCATTTGTTCTTATTTTTGGTGGTGTATAATACTTGTTTGAAGTATATGGGAAACTTATCGTGACGTAAGATTTCTTTTCTCTGATTGATCTGCTGGCGCTTTTGATAGGCGTATATTTCCTGATAATCAGTCATAATCTCTCTTCTTCTTTCTTCGTACGACATCTGAGGTAAAATCATTGAGTAGGTCTTGCTAGGATAGGTTTTGCTCTCCTGATACTGCGGAATGCTTTCAGTGAGGTCAAAGGTAGTTCAAAATTATCCGAGAAACGATAAAAAGGAGAGACTATATAGAAATAGCATTGTATTGATTGCGTCCTCTCTCCGTCATTGCGTCCTCTCTCCGTCATTGCGGGCTTGACCCGCAATCTCATGATCCGATTACCCGTTCGTCATTGCGTCCTCTTTCGTTCCTCAATGCGCCAAACCCTGAGCCGCAACGGGTAGGGGACGGATGAGATTGCGGGTCAAGCCCGCAATGACGGAACTAGAGAACAATGACGAACGAGCGAACAATGACGAACGAGCTGTAAGTATAAATGACTTCCAGTACTTAATTTATAAAATATCATAGTAATAGGAAGCGGAAACGTCTTTTGATTTGAATTAATCAATGATTGTATTAATTTTGCCCTGAATTAATAATACCCCAAATAATATGAGAAATCACTTCATCATTCTTCTTCTTTTTGCAGGCATTTCCTTGCAGGCCTCTAGCAAGAATATAACGTTAGTCAGGCAAGTATGTCAGATCAGTAAATATTCCGTCCAGATGCCATTTCAGATAGATAGTACGGATGTAAACGGGTCGAAATTTA
>DATCIB010000034.1:0-4337 GCA_036508045.1 Bacteroidales bacterium | reverse complement strand
TCTACACCTTCTGAGAGTATGACCTTATTTGCCTGACAGTCAAAAACCACACGACTTTCAGGCGTCATGAAGCCAAAGCCATCTATAAAGGAATAAAATGCAAATGGTTTTACACCTTTACCAAGAATGTTTTTCCCAAATATATAGGAGTCGGTGTTCATCCCCAGCTGAGCCAGCAAAGTCGGTGCTATGTCAATTTGTGAAGCCACTGTTTCTATTCTTTTGGGCCCTTTGATCGCGCCACCTAGCCACAATACCGGAATGTCATACCGTTCGGGGACATGGTTCAGCATAGTTGTCGGATACTTCATACCGTGGTCGGGTGTCAGGATAATAAGCGTATTGTCCCAGAGAGGAGATTTCTTGAAGGTATCCAGAAAGTCTCCCAGACAACTGTCTGAATATGCAATAGAGTTAAGGTAAAGATCATCAAATTTCTTTGACCCGGGAACCTTGAATGGCTCATGGCTACTTTGGGTAAGAAGCGTTTTCAAGAATGGTTGTGGGGTATCTTTATTCAGATCCTCCTTCAATTTATTGAATACCAAATGATCATGTGCTCCCCATTTTGACATCTTGTCTTTCAACGGGAAATCTTTATCCGATATCCTGTTTTCAAATCCTCCTGCGATCAGGTATGAGCGCATATTAGTAAAGTCCTCATCACCTCCGTAATAGAATTTCAGATCATATCCTTCTTTAAGCAGGTCTTTGGAGAGAAATGGCAACGTCTGTGTTTTTGCCGGGTATCTCATGATTGAACTGGTGGGTTGTCCGGGATATCCACTTAGAATGGATACGAGTCCGCGATCCGTTCGGAAGCTGCTGGCATACATATTTGTGAATAAGATACCTTCCTCGCAGTATCTGTTCAGATTTGGAGCCACATCCGGCAATCCGCCAAGTGGTGCGGTAATGCTTGCAGAGAAGCTTTCAAGTATAATCAGAATAATGTTAGGACGGGAAGTTCTTAGTAACGTATCAGTATTTACTTTTTCTTTTTGAAAGAGCAATTCTCTGCATGTAGCAACAGCTTCTTTATCATCCATGTAAGTGTAACGTGAAACATCAATTTTCTGGCGGAAGAACGACTGCATAAAGAAGAATATGGGATTGATGGCACAGTGGTTCAGAAACATTTTGTCACTGAAATACGCCTTTCCGATATTCATCGTTGAAACATTAAAACCTCCTCGAATAGGATAAAACAAGAAGATAGTACATAAAAAAAGGATGATTGGGCTTGCCACCTTGGTCTTCGGATAATTGGTAAAGTCGTGTCTGAAGAGACGCAAAAACAGATAGAAGAAGCAGACAAACATCAGAAGGAACAAAGTAACTTCAAAGAAGATCAGAGTAGTTGTCATACTGGCTGCCGCATCTTTGGGCGTTTCAAGATAGAAGAAGATTGTGTTGTCAAGGTGGAATCCCCAATATGAATAAAGTTCAAGGTCTATCGTATATATCAGCGTAGCAATGAAAAGCATGATTGCATGATAGCCCACCAGTACTTTTCTTATAAGAGTTGGTTTGATCCAGCAAGATAAAACAAGCAGCAATCCCGGAATAACGCTAATATAGCCAGCCATGGAGAAATCTAGTACTTTACCATAATAAATGACTTTTAGCCATTGTATGGGTTCGAAATCCTTGGAGATATTCCAATGATAGAGCATGAAGAATAGCTTCATTATCGCAAAGAGGAGTACCCAATAGATAAAATACTTTACGAAAGAGAGTATGCGCCTTTTCATTTATATACGTTTTTAGATTGCGCAAAAGTACTCAAAATATGTTGTTCCAGCTTCCGGATGGGTTTAAAATAAAACAACAACAATCAAACATGCTAATCAAAAGAGTAGCATGTCTGATTGTGTTTATGTAATGTAATCTAATCAGTCAGACTAGAACTTGAAAGGTTCAGTCTTCAGATAGATCTTATAATCCTTGATAATTCCAGGGTAATCAGCCTGCGGTCGGGGTAGATAGCGGAATCCGGAAACTTTATATATACCGCCTAAGTCAATGATGATCTGATGTGGAAACTCTGTTTTTTTATCAGACCAGTTTGTATGCCAAAAAGTAGATTCCTGCATGTCATATACTTTCTCTGCGTCGGCATTGGCTGCGCTACTCTCTTCACTGTCCGCGTAAACGATAGACCAGTTCTGTCGGGAAATAGACTTGTTGTTCTCATCTTGAACATAAAGTTCCGCAATTGAGGCAAAGCCGTCGTTTTTGAAGCTGCTACATGCTTCCAAACAGAAATAGCGTGCTTCAACAGTTTTCCCAAACCGAACTTCCTGCCAGGTATTACCGGAAGCGAAAGCTGCTGTTTTTATCGGTTCTTCTTTACTTAAATCCAGATTTTGTCCTTCTTTGCGATGTTGAATTTTCTTATCAAGTACGAGCTTGTCAAGAATTGGTTTACTCAATCCACTTACCGTTTGTGCTTGCGGACCATCCAGGTCAAGAATTATAATCTCGTTGTTTCCTACTTTTAACCAGCAGCCCGGCATATATAAGGTCTGTTGAGGGCCAATCTTCCAGAAGCGCCCAATGTTAGTTCCATTCACCCATACCATACCTTTGCCCCAGCTCGATACATCTAGAAACGTATCTCCTGTTTTATCCAGTTTGAATGAACCACGATACCAGGCCGGTTGTCCGTTTGCTGTTTTCTTTTCATACTTCAGCCCTTTCTGGAACTTGTAATCTACCGGGAAATTATAAACCTCCCAGTTTTTCAACTCTGAAGTCTCTTTTCCTGAAATAAGCTGTACGCTTTTCGTAATACCTTTCCTGTCAATGATACCTTCTCCGTAGTTGACACGCCCGGTGGCTTCAACCAAAATATCAAGTACCGCTTCTTTGCCTGTCGCAGGAAGAGTCATTGTTTTTTCGCCTAGACGTCTGTCCAGTTTGCCGATCCGTTTTCCATCCACAAAGATCAGTGCCCAGTCATGCACTTCATCAATGCTAAGAATGCGCTGTTCCGCAGAAGCTGCTATTTTTGTCCGGTAAAGAATGCGCCCCCATCCCTGGTCAAACATTTCCATAGATTGTATCTCTTCCGATTTATTCGCTTTAGGAAGGTTATCAAAAAGAGGTGCTACTTCGTCCAAAGAGAATGAGGGAATCTGGATAATCGGCATTGCATCGGGCGTTTCAGACAAAGTTTCTCCTTTATTCAGATACTTAGAAAGCAAGTTACGAACAGCAAAATACTTCTCTGTAGTGCCTCCGGCTTCACTAATCGGAGCATCATAATCATAGGAAGTGCACATTGTAGAATAAGGTGGGGTATTCGCACCGCCCCATTGTCCGAAGGTTGTACCACCGTGAGCCATATAAAGGCTAAAGGAGATGCCTCGGTCAAGCATATCTTTCATGCTGCCACACAAACTTTCAGTGGAACGGGTTTCATGAGGGCGTCCCCAATGATCAAACCATCCGGACCAGTATTCGCTACACATCAAAGGAGTGTTCGGCTGTTCCTGTCGTAAGGTTCTGAATTGGTCATCAATATTCGATCCTGAACCAAAATTGAGGGTGCACAGCACGCTATCCAGTACGGTCTCCCTATAGTTAGAACTCCATGCACAAGTGAAGAGCTGTACGTCATCAAACCCGGCGTCAACAACAGACTGTTTCACTTGTTTCATATACTCTTTGTCTCTACCGAAACTCGGGTATTCGTTTTCAACCTGCACCATTATGATGTTACCGCCCTTATTTATTTGCATCGGAGCTAGTTGCTTACCCACTTCTTTTAGAAATTTGCTCATGCTTTCCATAAAGAAAGGATCCTCTTTGCTTCGTACCTTAATGTCTTTTTTCTTCAAAAGCCACCAGGGAAGTCCACCCATATCCCATTCGGCGCACACATATGGACCCGGACGCAAGATGATGTACATGCCATGTTTCTGAGCAAGTTCACAAAAGGCCTTCAGGTCATTTTGGCCGGTAAAGTCATAGACTCCTTGTTGCTGTTCATGCAGGTTCCAGAATACGTAAAGGCAGATGGTATTCATTCCCATCGACTTGCACATCTCAATGCGATGCTCCCAGTATTCTTTTGGGATCCGGGGATAATGAAGTTCGGCAGCTCTGATCACAAATGGCTCTCCATTTATTAAGAATTCTTGCATGCCTACGGCAAATGTGTCTTTACTTTTTAACTTTGAATCGCATGATTCAGATAAAAAGGAGAATAGAAGAAGAAAGAGGATTGATAATTTTCTCATGATTGATTCGGGATTGATTATTTGGTTTCAAAGATATGCAATTTCAATTTTAATTCAAAGAATTATCGGCTAAGTGAACTGTTTTTTAAA
>DATCIB010000033.1:0-15813 GCA_036508045.1 Bacteroidales bacterium | reverse complement strand
TATGCGAGAATAGATACGTCTATCTTTATGAAGGTATATAAGAAAAATCTCTATGTGATTGCAGATGATAAACAGAGGGAATTTGGAGGCTCTAATCCGGAATTGACATACCATTATGAAGGCTTGTTGCCTACTGATAATCTGACTCAGGTATTCTCAATATATCCGACTGTTACCTGTGAAGCAACAACAGAATCTCCTGACGGAGAGTATCCGATTGTGGTATCCAAGGGTTTTGTCCTTGCGAAGGTGAACTATACCATAGTTCCTGTTAATGGAGTCTTTACTGTTGGTCCCATACAGTCCGGAGCAGAAGATGAAACCATTTCTGTGGGCATCTATCCGAATCCGGTATCTGATATATTGACGATTAGTAACATTGCCCCAGGCACTTCAGTCATGATATTTGACTCATTCGGGCGGACTCTTTATTCAGAAAAAGCGGCTGAAGAACAAATGCAGATTGACCTCAGAGGTAAAGATGCCGGCTTGTACTATCTCAAAGTAGGAGAGAAGAGCTATAAGATTATCAAGAAATAATCGGTAAACGTATAATTAAAAGAAAAGGAAGCTTCTGTTGAGGCTTCCTTTTCTTTTAATGAGGGTATGGGCTTAATATTGGAATGATATTTTTCCGTTAAGTGAACCATTGTATTTGTAATTCCATTATCTTTGATGAATTATTAATTAAAAAGAGAGAACTATGGCTTTACTTATTGTATTAGGAGTTCTGGTAATAATCGTAATTTGGGTTATTTCTATGTACAACTCGCTGGTCAGACTCAGAAACAACCGCGAGAATGCGTTCGCTGACATTGACGTACAGTTGAAACAACGTCATGATTTGATCCCTCAGTTGGTCGAGACAGTGAAAGGATATGCATCTCATGAGAAAGAGACGCTGGATCGGGTAGTAAGCGCACGTAATGGTGCGATAGGTGCTCGTACTATTGATGAGAAAATTGCAGCTGAGAATATGCTGACTTCTGCTCTGGCAGGACTTAAAGTTACGGTGGAGGCATATCCGAATCTGAAAGCCAACGAAAACTTCATGCAATTGCAGGAAGAGATCTCAGATATTGAGAACAAACTCTCTGCAGTACGCCGCTTCTTCAACTCTGCTACGAAAGAATTGAACAATGCAGTGCTGGTTTTCCCTTCCAACCTGATTGCAGGTATGTTTGGATTCCATAAGGAAATGATGTTTGACTTAGGGGAACAACGCGCTAGTCTGGAAGAAGCTCCCAATATTAAGTTCTAAAACTACAACTTATGCAATATGTTGGAATAGAGACACAACAGAGAACGAATAATTTTCGCTCTGTTGTGCTGCTTTTTCTTTTCCCCTGCCTGGTCATCCTTCTGACTTATATCTTCTGTTTCCTGTTAACTATGGCAACAGTTCAGCGCTATCAGGGAGATCCTCTTCCCTTGGATGCAGCCTACGCCATGTTTATCAACTATGCTCCGGTTGTCTGTCTGGGTGTACTAGTTTGGTTTGTCATCGCCTATTTTTCCAATTCATGGATTATAAATAATTCAACAGGATCAGTTCCATTGGATCGCAAAGACAATAAAAGGGTATATAACCTGGTAGAGAATCTTTGTATGAGCAAGGGAATGAAAATGCCGAAGGTCAATATTATCTATGATGATTCGTTGAATGCCTATGCAAGTGGCATCAATGATAAAAGCTATACGGTGTCTCTTTCCAAGGGAATCATAGACAAACTGGATGACAATGAACTGGAGTGCGTGATTGCGCACGAACTGACACATATCCGCAACCGGGATGTACGAGTATTAATTGTCTCTATTGTCTTTGTCGGACTGTTTTCTATGCTGGCACAGATAGCAATTCGCTCAGTATTCTATTCATCAATGGGACGAAGTGACCGGAATAATAAAGGAAGTGCTCTACCTATAATCTTGATTGTGATGGTGGTGGCTGCGATAGGATTCTTCTTTGCGTCATTGATGCGCTTTGCTATCTCGCGTAATCGTGAATTTATGGCTGATGCCGGTGCAGCAGAGATGACAAGGAACCCTCATGCATTGGCAAGTGCATTACGCAAAATTTCCAACGACCCGGATATTGAGGCTGTAACCCGCAATGATGTTGCTCAATTGTTTATCGAACATCCGCATTCGAAAAGTGAAAGTTATTTCAGTGGATTGAGTGGCTTGTTTGCAACACACCCACCAATTAAGAAGAGAATAGAGCTGCTGGAACAGTTCTGATAGAATCACTGTCCGGACGTAATAGTTATATGAACATATGGATTTTCAAATAATCGATGCTCATTCCCATCTGTGGCTGAAACAAGACACTGTGGTAGATGGAATGCCAATCAAAACCCTGGAAAACGGCCGCTCTCTGTTTATGGGTGAGATACGGCAGATGGTGCCTCCCTTTATGATTGACGGTCGCAATAGTGCAGAAGTCTTCCTCTCAAACATGGATTATGCGCAGGTGTCTGCGGCAGTAGTGACTCAAGAGTATATTGACGGCATTCAGAATGACTATCTGTTGCAGGTGAAGAAGCAATATCCGGATCGGCTCTTTGTATGCGGTATGTGCGAGTTCCGTCGTCCCGGATTCTTTGAGCAGGGCATAGAGTTGATTGCTTCGGGATTTAAGGCTATAAAGATTCCCGCACAACGATTGTTAATGAAAGACGGAAGAGTCACCCTGAATTCTGAAGAGATGATGAAGCTCTTTCGTTACATGGAAGACAAGAATATCATTCTCTCTATTGATCTGGCGGATGGCGACATTCAAACAGGCGAACTGGAAGAAGTTATTCAGGAGTGTCCCAAACTGAAGATTGCTATTGGCCATTTTGGGATGGTCACACGTCCGAAATGGGAAGAACAAATCAAGCTGGCGCGTTATCCGAACGTCCGTATTGAGTCGGGAGGAATAACATGGCTTTTCAACGATGAGTTTTATCCCTTTAAAGGAGCCGTGAAAGCAATCTGCCGGGCTGCCGAACTGGTCGGAATGAACAAACTGATGTGGGGTTCTGATTACCCTCGTACTATTACGGCCATTACTTATAAGATGTCTTATGACTTTGTACTCAAGTCGACTGAATTAACAGATGCGGACAAGAAACTCTTTCTTGGGAAGAACGCCTTTGAATTTTACGGTTTCAAGAATCTGCCGATACTGCCTTATCTCAAAAATATGTCCGAATAACATTATTTGTGCCATTTGTACAGTCAATTTGTCAGAAATGATGATTGGTATCTGATTTGTGAGTTATGTGGGCAAATGAACTTAATAACTAATAACAAATCATAGTATGCAAAACGGTAGTATTGGGGTAACAACAGAGAATATTTTCCCCATCATTAAGAAATTTTTGTATAGTGATCACGAGATATTCCTTCGTGAGATTATTTCCAACGCAATTGACGCCACACAAAAGATCAAAACACTGGCTTCTGTCGGTGAATTTAAAGGTGATCTGGGCGATTTGACTATCCAGGTAAAATTGGACAAAGACAAAGGTACTATCACTGTGACCGACCGTGGTGTTGGTATGACAGAAGATGAGATGAGCCGGTATCTGAATCAGATTGCCTTTTCAGGTGCCGAAGAGTTTGTTGAGAAATACAAAAATGAGGCAAATAATATCATAGGTCATTTCGGACTAGGCTTTTACTCTTCTTTTATGGTATCCAATAAAGTGGAAGTCATAACCAAGTCTTTAAAAGAAGATTCCAAGGGCGTGAAATGGAGTTGTGATGGCTCTCCGGAGTTTACAATGGAAGATGATTCAAAGAGTGAGAGAGGTACTGAAATCATTATGCATATCGATGATGATAATAAAGAATTTCTCGAAGAGGCCAGAATATCCGGATTGTTGAAGAAATATTGCAGTTTCTTACCTATCCCTATTGCTTTTGGTAAAAAGAAAGAGTGGAAAGATGGGAAAGATGTAGAAACGGCAGATGACAATATCATCAATAACATTAGCCCGGCCTGGACCCGCAAACCTGCTGACCTGAAAGAGGAAGACTACAAAGGTTTCTACCAGGAATTGTATCCTTACACAGACGAACCCCTGTTTCATATTCATCTGAATGTCGATTATCCGTTCACGTTGACGGGTATCTTATATTTTCCGAAGATTAAGAGCAATGTCGACTTACACAAAAACAAGATTCAATTGTACTGTAATCAAGTGTTTGTTTCTGATTCGGTAGAGGGCATTGTTCCAGAATTCATGACATTACTTCACGGTGTAATTGATTCGCCGGATATACCTCTGAATGTCTCTCGTTCATACTTGCAAAGTGATGCCAATGTGAAAAAGATTTCTTCTCATATCACAAAGAAAGTGGCAGACCGTTTGCAGGAACTATTCAAGGAAGATCGTGCTCAGTTTGAGGCAAAATGGGATGACCTGAAGATATTTGTTGAATATGGTGAACTTACAGATGAGAAGTTCTTTGAAAGAGCAGAGAAATTTACCTTGCTGAAGAACTCGGAAAACAGCTATTTCACGCTGGAAGAATACAAGAAGCTTGTGGAAGGAAATCAGACAGACAAAGACAAACAGTTGATTTATCTCTATACAACTAATCTCGATCAACAATACAGCTATATCGATGCTGCTAAGGAGAAAGGCTACGATGTTGTGGTAATGGACGGCCAGTTGGATGTTCATTTTATCAGCAAGATTGAAGAAAAAGAGAAAGTCCGCTTCGTTCGTGTAGATAGTGACGTAGTGGACAATCTGATCCGCAAAGAAGATACAACAAAAGTAGAATGGAGTTCCGAACAGAAAACGGCTTTAAAGACCATATTGCAGTCTCAGGCTCCGAAACTGGAGAAGGTTGAATTTATGGTTCAATTTGAAGCGCTAGGGGCGAATGCCAATCCGGTCATGCTGACTCAAAACGAATATATGCGTCGTATGAAAGAGATGTCTGCTAGTCAGACAGGTTTCAATTTCTATGGAGAAATGCCTGATTCATACAATCTGGTAGTAAATACAAATCATCCTTTGGCACAAAGACTCCTTGAAGAGGAAGAGGCTGCTTGTAACGAAAAGGTGGCTCCTCTTAATACTGAGCTCAAAGTAGCAGAGGCTAAACGTGATGAACTTCAAAATGCTCAGAAAGGGAAGAAAGACGATGAGATTTCCTTAGATGATAAAGAGGCTCTTGAGGTTGCAAAGAGTAAAGTGGAAGAGTTGCAAACGAATCATGATGCTGTCCTTACCTTGTATGCTAAAGAGAATAAACTGGTCAGTCAACTGATTGATTTGGCTCTCTTGTCCAATAATATGTTGAAGGGTGAAGCACTGAGCAACTTTGTGAAACGCAGTTTTCAGATGATTTGATACGATATCAGTTGACAGTCTTTGAGAGAGGAGAATCCTGATGGATATCTCCTCTCTCTGCGTGTGCCGGATATTATATGCTATCAGTCGGTTTTATTAGTTCAATAAAAACTCTTTTGTGAATTTGTTCGTACATTTGACATTCTGAAATAAGATATACGGTTATACAATGAGAATAAGGATACTGATAGTCTTACTTTGTTTGTACTTTTTCATCCCTTTGCATGCCCAGAAGGTAGGGCTTGTACTGAGTGGAGGAGGTGCAAAAGGGATTGCTCATATTGGAATGATCAAAGCTTTGGAAGAGAACGATATCCCTATTGATTATATCACCGGTACCTCAATGGGGGCAATCGTTGGAGGTTTGTATGCCGCCGGATACTCGCCGGAGGAAATGATGGAACTAATCAAATCCGAGGACTTCCAAAACTGGATGTCCGGGAAGGTGGAAGAGAGATTTCAGTATTATTTCAGAAATGAAAGTCCTACACCGGAAATGTTTAATCTAAGTATCTGGTTGAAAGACTCTTTATCAGTCAATAAAAACTTCTTGCTTCCGGCCAATCTTATTAATCCGCGTCAGATGAACATCGTTTTTACTCAACTCTTCGGACCGGCGAGCGCTTCCTGTGACTACGACTTTGATTATCTGATGGTACCGTTCCGATGTGTGGCTTCCGATGTCTATGAGCGCAAACCCATCATCTGTAAGAAAGGGGACTTGGGGGATGCGATCCGTGCTTCGATGAGTTTCCCTTTTGTCTTTAAACCAATTAAGCTTGACGGTATTCTCGCCTATGATGGTGGCATTTTTGACAATTTTCCTGTAGGAACTATGATGAAAGACTTTAAACCTGATTATATTATTGGCAGTAAAGTTGCCTCTGGACGTCTGGCTGCTGATGAACGTGATATTATCGGGCAAATAGAAAATATGGTGATAGATAAAACCGACTATTCGGTTCCTGAAGAAAAAGGACTTTTGCTATCCTTTGAACTCCGCGATGTCAGTCTTTTGGACTTTGGTAAAGCCGATTCCATATATAAGTTAGGCTATGATAAGACGATGGAAGCGTTGGATTCTATTCAACGAAACGTCTCCCGAAGAGTTGCATTAGAAGATATTAAAGAGAAACGCAAACGTTTTAAGAGTCAACAACCGGAGTTGACCTTCAATAAGGTAATTATTAAAGGGGTAAGCCCGTTGCAAAAGGAATATATTAAGGATGAACTACCTGCGGAGGGACGTACATTTACGTACGAAGAGTTCAAACGGTGTTATTTCAGATTACTCTCAAATCCTAAGATATCCGAGATCATTCCCCATGCAGTCTATAACTACTATGAGAGATCCTATGATTTGTATCTTGATTTCAAGATAGAAGATAAGCTCCTTTTGTCTTTCGGAGGGCTGATTTCTTCTCAAAACTTCAATGAGATATATCTCGGAGCTTCTTATCAGAGTCTGGCTCCGATGTCTCATTCGTATGCAATGGATCTACAACTCGGAAAGACTTACAATAGTGTGACTCTTCGTTCCCGTACAGATATCCCATCTTTCAGTGTGCCGATGTCACTAAATGTGATCACAGCATTTAGTGGACGCAGGTATTATGAAGGAGAAAAGATATTTGACTTCCGTGATAATACGGCCTTTATTTCCCAAAAGGATTATTATTTAAAACTCAAGCTAGGCTTCCCTTTTCGCACAAAAGGAAAAGTTGAACTAGGCTTAGGCTATGGTGCGCAGGTAGATAATTATTATCAGTCTTCTTTAAGTTCAACAGCTAAAAGAAACTTTGATAAAAGTCACTACAATTTAGCGGTAGGATCTGTCTTCTTTGATAGCAATACATTGAATAATATTCAGTATCCCACCAGAGGACGGCGGACCAACATGTTGTCTCAAATCGTTTGGGGAACAGAATACTATTTTAAGAATGGTACAGGTATAAGTACTGACCGTGCAAACCTGGCATATTTGCAGTTTACGGCAAATTATGAATATTACAAACGTATAGGTTCTCATTTTGTTTTAGGTAACTCTATTGATCTGGCTTTTTCTTCATCCAGGTTTCTCAATAACTACACTTCGACTATCATCGCTTCTCCGTCTTTTACCCCTACCCCTCATAGCAAGATGATCTTTAATGAAGCCTTTCGTGCCAATCAATTTGCAGCTGTCGGTATCAAACCTCTCTGGCGCTTTAATGACAATTTTCATTTAAGAAGCGAGTTTTATGCCTTTCTGCCCTATAAGGAGATCAAAAGTGATGCTAATAGCCATGCCTATTACGCGAAAGAATTTCGTACAATTAAATGGATGGGCGAATTAAGTGCCGTTGCTCAGTTTTCCAAGATATGTCTGAGTGCTTATATAAATTATTATAAGTCGCCTGTAAGTAGCTGGAATGTAGGGTTTAATATTGGATACTTACTTTTTACTCCTAAACTTGTAGAATAAATAGGATAAAAAACGTTTCAGGGACTTGCAGGATTAAAAAAAACGGCTTACCTTTGCATCGCATTTAAGGAAAATGGCTGCGTAGCTCAACTGAATAGAGTAGCTGACTACGGATCAGCCGGTTGTGGGTTTGAATCCCTCCGCAGTCACAAAGAGTAGGACGAAAGTTCTGCTCTTTTCCTTTTTTGTATTCTTTCCTTTGGATGGATCAAGGAATTGTTCTTCAGATCAAAGATTCTTTCTCAGATTATTTTTCTTTTGTTAAAAGAACATTGTTATATCTGATAATTCAGATAGTTAATTATCTTTGAAACATAAATGTAACTTCTATGTCTGTTTTCTGTAACATAAATGATGTTCCTTTGTGAAATACACAAAGAAAATCTAAATTGCATTCTAAATGGAAATGTATTATTTAATCATTGTCGTGATCCTTTTTATGCTCGCCATCTTCGATCTGGTCGTTGGTGTTAGCAATGATGCGGTCAATTTCTTGAATTCCGCAATCGGAGCTAAAGCTGCTTCCTTCAAAATAATAATGGTAATTGCCGCGATTGGTATTTTTGTTGGAGCGACTTTCTCTAACGGAATGATGGATATAGCGAGGCATGGTATATTTCAACCGGAATATTTCTATTTTGATGAGATTATGTGCATCTTGTTGGCTGTTATGTTGACAGATGTCGTGTTGCTGGATTTCTTTAATTCGTTGGGATTACCTACATCTACCACTGTCTCCATGGTTTTTGAATTGCTGGGTGGCACTTTTGCTCTTTCGTTACTTAAAACATCAAATGACCCCTCTCTTGATATGAGTCAGCTGATCAATACTGATAAAGCATTGTCTGTCATTATGGCGATCTTCGTATCCGTTGCAATTGCTTTCTTCTTCGGATTAGTTGTGCAATACATATCCCGTATGATATTCTCTTTCAGCTATCAGAAGAAACTGAAGTATTTTATCGGAGTATTTGGAGGGTTTTCCGCTACTGCTATTATCTATTATATGTTTCTGAAAGGACTCAAAGATACCACCTTTATCAGTTTGGAAGGCAAGATGTGGATAGATGATAATATCGGCATGCTTGTACCTTTATTCTTTGTTGCCTCCACACTATTGATGCAGGTACTTCATTGTATGAAAGTGAATGTTTTCCGCATTATCGTGTTACTTGGTACATTTGCTCTCGCATTGGCATTCGCTGGTAATGACCTGGTCAATTTTATAGGTGTTCCTTTGGCCGGCTATTCTTCTTATCTTGATTTTATCAATACCCCGGGTGCTACTCCGGATACATTCCTGATGACTTCCTTGAAAGGTTCAGCAAATACTCCCTGGTATTTTTTGGTTGGATCGGGAGTAGTCATGGTCTTGACGCTGTTTCTTTCTAAGAAAGCGCAAACAGTAGTGAAGACTTCTGTTGACCTGTCCCGCCAGGATGAAGGAGAAGAATCATTTGGTAGTACACCGATGGCACGTTCGTTGGTTCGTGTAGGTCTTTTATTCTCAAATAGTTTGAATACCGTAGTTCCCGAATCCGCCAAAAGATGGATTGAAACACGTTTCCGAAAAGAAGATGCGATTATAGCTGATGGAGCTGCTTTCGACTTGGTGCGTGCATCGGTCAATCTGGTTCTTGCCGGTTCGTTGATAGCACTCGGAACTTCTATGAAGTTGCCCCTTTCCACAACATATGTTACCTTTATGGTTGCTATGGGTACTTCCCTGGCAGACCGTGCATGGTCGCGTGATTCAGCTGTTTACCGTATCACCGGCATGTTAAGTGTGATTGGTGGATGGTTTATCACAGCGGGTGCTGCGTTTACTTTCTGCATGATTCTGACAGCGATTATCTATTTTGGTGGAGCCGTAGCTATTTTTATCATGCTAGCTATCGCAGTATTCTTGTTGGTGCGTAGCCAGATTATATATACCCGAAAAAATCAGAAAGAGAAAGACGCGGTGCTACTGCAAAATGAATTGGCTACTAATTCGTCAAAAGATCCCTTGACTGCTTTCCGTGATTATACATTTGCGCAGATTGATAAATTGATGGCATTCTCAATAGAAACCTTTGACCTTACCATATCTTCCTTTATTAAAGAGAATCTAAGAGGTCTTCGGCAGGCATCCGGCAAGATTAAATTTGCGAAGCAGCACATGAAACAGGTGAGGCGCGTGGGAGTAGTTGCTGTTAGCAATATGGACAACAGTATTTCCTTTGAAAAAGGATTATTCTATCAGCAAGGAAGCAGTTTTGCAACAGAGGTGCTTTATAGTATATCTCGTATTTGCGAGCCTTGCTATGAGCATGTTGACAATAACTTTACGCCTCTTCGCGATCAGCAAAAGGAAGAGCTGAAAGACGTTTCCGATAAGATTCTTGAGTTGATGAAACAAGGACGCGAAATTATGTATGAGAAAAACTATGATCATTTTGATGCCTATCAGATTGCAGCTGAAGTGCTGAATAAACAGCTTGGAGCTTTGAGACGCGAAGAGCTTACACGCATCAAGCAGCAAAAAGATAGTATAAAGATGAGTATGGTCTATCTCACTACCATCCAGGAACTGCAAAGTATGGTAAACAATCTGACCAATCTGCTGAAGGTAAGTAAACGATTTCAGGATCTCTAAAGCGTTGAATTTGATATGTAATGCTGTTTGAAAATCAAAAATAAGTATGGAAAAGAATCGGATTTTAGTTGTTGATGATGAAGAGGATCTTTGTGAGATCCTGAAGTTCAATCTGGATAATGAAGGATATGAGGTTGATACTGCTAATTCCGCTGAAGAAGCTCTGAAGCTGAATATTTCGCAGTACCAGTTATTATTACTGGATATTATGATGGGAGAAATCTCAGGTTTTAAGATGGCTAGTCTCTTGAAGAAAAATAAAGAGACCTCATCCATCCCTATCATTTTTATTTCAGCCAAAGACACAGAGAATGATGTTCTAACGGGCTTTAATCTTGGTGCAGATGATTATATATCCAAACCATTCTCAATCCGTGAGGTGCTATTACGAGTCAAGGCCGTGTTGCGGAGAACTGCGGTCGAGAGCGTGGAACAGCCCTGCATAATCTCTTATAAGGGTCTGGCAATAGATGTCTCAAGAAAGAAAGTGAAGATTGATAATGGTGAAGTGCTTCTAACCAGAAAAGAACTTGAGATATTGGTTCTTTTACTACAGAATATTGGACATGTATTTTCTCGGGACGAGATACTTACCCGTATCTGGAAAGAGGATGTGTATGTCCTTGACCGTACTGTAGATGTAAATATGACGCGCCTCCGTAAGAAGATCGGCGATTACGGCAAATGTATAATTACCCGTTTAGGGTATGGATATTGTTTTGAGCCAGAATTATAATACTATCAAGTCATGAATTATAGAGTTACTTTTGCACAGAGACTGTTTACAAGTATCTTTTCTTTATTTGTAATCTTTGCTTTCTGTGTCCTAATCTACCAATATTCCCGTGAAAAAGAATATAAGATAGGAGTGTTGAATACCAAACTGCAAGACTACAACGAACAAATTCATGAGACGATTGGTGATTCGATTTCTGATATTGAGTCAAAGCTTAACACCTATATTTCAGAGCATCACTTGCCGGATTTACGCTTCACAGTATTAACCGTAGATGGAGATGTCATCTATGATAATCTGGCCAAACGATACGATTCAATTCCCAATCATATCTCACGGCCGGAGATAAGGCAAGCACTTAGTGAACGAACCGGTTATGATGTGCGTCGTTTGTCGGCAACAATAGGTATTCCTTTCTTTTATTCTGCCTCCTTCTATCCGGGAAAATATATTTTAAGAAGCGCGCTCCCGTATTCGACCTCATTGAGAAACATGCTTGAACCGGACAAGCATTTCTTGATTGTGATATGCATCATCATCGTGATAATCGGTATTCTCTTTTGGAAGCAGACCGATCGCATCGGGAAGTCTGTCGTCCGACTCCGTGAGTTTGCAAGGAAGGCAGATCGCAATGAACCTATTGAGGAGGATCTATATTATTCTTTTCCAAAAAATGAACTCGGAGATATTTCAAAGCATATTATTCAACTCTACAAACATCTTGTAGAGACGAAAGAGGAGCTGGTCAATGAGCAGGAGATCTTGATTGCACAAAAGGAAGATCAGGCTCGTATCAAACGTCAGTTAACTCAAAATATCGCTCACGAACTAAAAACTCCGGTGACAAGTATTCAAGGGTATCTGGAGACCATTATCTCGAATTCAGATCTCTCTAATGAGAAACGTACCATGTTCATTGAACGGAGCTATGCGCAAAGTAACCGATTGACCAGATTGTTGAAAGATATCTCTGTACTTTCAAGTCTGGATGATGCTTCAGAGTTGTTTGATATGGATCAGGTTGATATCAATTCAGTCATTCATACGGTAACAGATGAAGTTTCTCTGCAACTGGAAGAGAAAAAGATCAGCTTAAAGTTGCATTTACTGGAGTCAACAGTCATTAAGGGTAATTCATCGCTCATCTATTCCATCTTTCGTAATCTCTTTGATAATGCGATGGCTTATGCAGGCAAAGGTATTACGATTACGATACGGTGCTTTCATGAAGATAACAGATACTATTATTTTAGCTTCACCGATACAGGAATAGGTGTTGCTCCCGAACATCTTGAACGTCTTTTTGAACGGTTTTACCGGGTAGATAAAGGTCGTTCGCGCAAGCTGGGTGGCACGGGTTTGGGTTTGGCAATTGTAAAGAATGCTGTCGTATTACATGGAGGTACTATCTCTGCCAGAAATGTCACTATCGGAGGATTAGAATTCATTTTTACTCTTGCGAAAGAAAAATCATCTCTTTCCTCTTAGCAAAGTATTACTCCAAAGTTTGATACACGGTATTCAGAAACTTCTCCCAGATCTTCGTATCAGGGGTTCTATTCGTGTAAAGAAGAATGATCAATCCCTCTTTCGGATCAATCAGGTAATCGGTGTTTGCCATGCCACCCCAGGTCAGTGAGCCGGTGGACACCATTGGAGTGAAGTTGGAAATATCTCTTCCTTCACTTCTTTTTTCCGGATAGACCTGAAACCCCAAACCATAACAAAAGTCCTTTCCGCCACTATTGGGATGAGCCAACTGGTCCTGACTCATCATTTCGATGGTGCGACGTCCCAGTATCCGGGTTCCGTTAAATGTACCGCCATTGGCAATCATCTGACAGAAACGAGCATATCCTTCAATGGTTCCATATAGACCGGTTCCCCCTTGAAAATAAGTCATCTTGTTGCCTATATTCGGGTCTTGTTGTCCGCTCCACATCTTCATTGGGCTAAGTTTCCCTTCTCTTTCGGTGTAGATGGTAACCAATCTTCCAGCCTGATTGCCTTCGAAATAATATCCCATATCCTTAATTCCCATCGGGTCCAGAAGTTTCTTCTTTATATAGACATTTAGCGGTTCTCCGGAAAATAATTCGACAAGATATCCGGCTACATCCGCCGCCGGATGGTAGTTGAAATTCGTTCCGGGATCATAAGCAAGCGGATATTTCACCAGTTCTGTCACATAGTCTTTCAACGTTGAAAAAGGTTCTTTCCCTTGTCTGTCTTCCCGAAATGTATCAGAGCCTTTTCCACTTCCAATACCGGAAGAGTGACTTAACAGCTGACGTATCGTCACCGGGGAAGCCGCTTTTCGAGTCGTGTAGCTTCCGTCCGGATTGATCTTATCCACAACAAGGTCTGTCATTTCCGGTATATAATTCTTCACGGGATCATCCAGTTGAAACTTTCCTTCTTCAAATAAAGTCATTAAAGCGACTGTTACAATGGCTTTGGTCTGTGAATACATCCGGAAAATGTCATCTTTCTGAAGGACTGTCCGGCTCTCAACATCTTTAAACCCAAAAGCTTTATTGTGAATTACTTGCCCGTTCTTCGCTACAAAAGTAACAGCGTGTGGCAAGATTCCTTTATCAATCTGTTGTTGCAGTAATGAGTCAATCCTCGCAAGCCTGCTTTTATCAATTCTGATAGCGGTATAGTCAGGAGTCGTGTTGAATGACTGCGGTTTTTGAGCCATCAGTGAGCGGGTTGAGCACACTGACAAACAGAGTACAGCCATCATTAGGTATGCGGATGCTTTTGTATTCATACTGATTTAGATTTAAAGAAATTGAATGACGCAAAAGTAAAGAAAAACTTTGAAACAAGAAGCTTCTGTTGTCCTATCTTTCCAGAAGTTATTTTCTCAGCGTGATCACTGTAATTTCCGGCCAGGCACCGATGCGCATAGGGAAACCTAAGACACCAAGTCCGTCATTCACATACAGTGATTGTTTTCCTTCGCTGTACATACCCTGCCACTCCGGATACATAAAGACCGCAGGCGAATAGCCTGCCACTGAGATTTGCCAGGCATGCGTATGTCCGGAAAGGGAAAGTTCGATATCTGTAGTAGGAAGCACCTCTTCCCGCCAGTGTTTCGGATTGTGTGTAAGAAGTATTTTGAACGGAATATCTTTGACTCCTATGAGAGCCTCTTTCAGATTACCCCGTCCTGGAAAACGCCGTTCCCCACAGTTCTCCACTCCAATCAATGCGATACTGTCTCCTTGGTGGTAAATGATTTTGTTTTCATTGTTCAGCATTTTCCATCCAAAGGAATCCTCTTTCAGCTTCAGAGAATCAATATTGGCCTGTTCCTCTACTTTTGATTTCCAGTGAATATAGGACCCGTAGTCATGATTTCCCATGATCGAATAGACTCCGTCTTTGGCTCTCAGTTGTTTATAAATTGTTCCAAAGTCATTTAGTTCTTCCGCTCTGCCATTGATAAGATCGCCTGTGAAGACAATCATGTCCGCTTTTTGGTCGTTGATCAGTTGAATAGCCTTTTGTAGTTCCTCCTCATATCCGATCCATCCGGCGGTATGTAAGTCCGATATTTGGACAATCCGATAACCTTCAAAGCCCTTAGGAAGCTCTGGAGAATGGAAGTCTACCTCTTTTACGACGAAGTGGGTCCGTCCGATAGTAGCTCCGTGCAAAATCATGCCGGCAAGCAGTATGGCCAATATCAGTCCCATGAGAGTAAAAGGGAAGCGTGGGCAGTGAAATACATGTCTGAAAGGCCACCCGAGTATAACACAGAGGAC
The DNA here is from genome assembly GCA_036508045.1 of Bacteroidales bacterium. Lineage (GTDB taxonomy): Bacteria > Bacteroidota > Bacteroidia > Bacteroidales > JAQUTK01 > JAQUTK01. The sequence continues at coordinate 839 of DATCIB010000033.1, read as the reverse complement.
GAAAAGGATTTTGGGAAGTACAAATAAGAAAAAGGAAACTAGAAACCAGCCAAAATAGATCATCTGTTTGGGCGACATTTCAGCTCCTTTGATAAAAGGGAAGAGACAAAGTCCCACGAGCAACAAAAATGTCGGGATGAAATAGAGCAACTTCAGCCCTTTTCTTGCCGGCACTTTATGGATGTAAGCTCTGTAGATATATATATCCGGAAGAATGATAAGGATTGTCAGCAGGATAGCGATTTCAAGAAACATAAATAACTTGTTTATAGTGTATTAATCGATCGCTGCAAAGATAGAAAACTCTTTTCGATAACCACATATCCGAATTGTTATCATTACTGAATTTTATCCGAAGAGATGAAAAAGCCGTACAATCGAAACTGTACGGCTTTCATAGAAGTGGAGCTGAGGGGACTTGAACCCCTGTCCAAACGAGGAACTAATTCGCTTTCTACATGCTTATCTTCGCTTAAATTGTCGGGAAAACGCAAGACCGAAGCCACCATTGTAATCCGTATCCTTTTAATTTCGCTGAGAGACCAAGGCCTTCTCCCAACTATCTCCGATATTTCTGCACTACCGGTTCGGACCGCTTCGGAACCACAGCATCCGGGTAATGTCTCGTCCCCACACCCGTGCGGGGATTAAGCTTTATCTACTATAATTCGATTAAGCAGCAAGAGCGTAATTTGTTTCGCCAGTTGATTGTTTGAAGTCTGAGATTATAGTGCTAGCCAACAACGCACTGCATGCTTACAAACCACTTCTGCCCGCTGTCAAAACCAGTCAGCCCCTAAGCTTAGTGTCATTAAGTACTGCAAAGATAGACATATTTT
>DATCIB010000032.1:0-4898 GCA_036508045.1 Bacteroidales bacterium | reverse complement strand
ACATGGGCAGCCGGAGACACCTATCTGATCTATCCGGGATTCCGCAGTTCGATACGTTTCGAACGCCTCATCGAAGGTATTCAGGCCTATGAGAAATACACCCTTCTCAAGAAAGATGCAGAAGACAAACGCGACAAGAACACAATCAAACGGTTGGAAGAGATCCTGAACTACATCCAATGGGACTTACTTCCGGGAGATGCCGACGAGATGGTCAATAAGGCGACAAAAGAACTGAATAAGTTCTGATAGACACATAAAAAGGAGGAAGGCTTCCTGAATAAGAGGCCTTCCTTCTTTTTACTACGTGTCTTATCTATAAGAATTTCTTCCTCTTGAAGTAAGCAATAATAAGACCGGAAGAAGCAATCATCAGGAAGATAGCAAAAGCATACCCATACTTCCATTCCAGTTCGGGCAAGAATCGAAAGTTCATACCATAGCTACTGGCAATCAATGTCGGAGGCATAAAGATAACCGACACGATGGTAAATATCTTGATAATCTTATTCTGTTCAATGTTTACAAAACCGAGGAATGTATCCTGCAAATAATCCAATCGGTCGAAGCAAAACTTGATATGCTCCACCAGTGAATTAATGTCTTTCACCAGAATCGTCAGACGAGGCTTCAGTTCGGCAGGCATCCTTTCGCTTCTGAGCATACTCGACACCACCCTTTGCTTGTCAATGATATTCTCACGAATAGTCATCGTACGCTCCTGCATGTTCTTGATCTCCATCAACATATCCTCATCCGCATCCGAAATGCTATTACTTAACAAGGAAATCTCCTGTGTAATCTTTTCAATCATATCCGCGTCAATCTCCACCCGTGTCTCAAACAATGACAGAAACACATGATAGCCGGTTGGGAAGTTCCTCTGATTTGTGGACAGTCTCATGACCGTTTCCTGAAAGGAAGGAAGTTCCTTGTTGCGGGTCGAAATCAAGATATCATTCTTTAAGATAAAAGAGACCGGTTCGCGCACATAGTCTTCCGTCAGGAAGTTTGAATTGACCACCAGCGTATCACCCGTTTCAATGTAGCGGGAAGACATCTCGATCTCCACCATCTCCTCTTCTTCCTGGATATAAATCTTCAGAAAATCCTCCAGCTGCGCTTCAATCTCCTCATCCACATCGCATAAGTCGATCCACAAGAAACAATCAGTAGGCGTTTTCTTCAAAAACTCCAGGCTGCGGCTAACCTTGGTAGCCCCATCCTTGCGATAAAACAATCTGATTCCTGACATTCGCTATCCCCTTTCTACTTTCTTTACATCCTGTTGTACAATCACATATTTTTCCACCATATTGGTCAGCGCGATAAACTGCTCTACCGACAGCTGTTCGGGACGTTTATCAAATATCGGGTCGGGGTAAATCTCACAACCGATACCCAGCAATGGTTTCAATGAGTTTCGGAGAGTCTTTCTGCGTTGATTAAAACCAGTCTTCACCACTCTCTTAAAGAGAACCTCGTTACACCCCAGTTCAGTCACATCGTTGCGCGTCATCCGTATGACCGCCGAGCGCACCTTCGGAGGAGGGTTAAACACTTCCGGCTCCACGGTAAACAAATATTCCGTCGTGTACCATGCCTGAATCAACACACTGAGAATACCAAAAGTCTTCTTTCCCGGTTTGCCGCAGATACGTTCAGCAACCTCTTTCTGCACCATACCTGTACAGCAGGGGATACTATTCTTATAATCAAGCATCTTAAAAAAGATCTGACTCGAGATGTTATACGGATAGTTACCCGTCAGACAAAACTGTCCCGGGAAGATCGTATGAAGATCAATATGCAAGAAATCCTCCGCGATGATCCGTCCGGCCAACTCCGGGAAATGCTCATTCAGATACTTCACAGACTCTATATCCAGTTCGACGACCTTCAGCTCCCTGTCTTTCTTTAATAAGAATTGCGTAAGCACCCCTGTGCCGGGACCCACTTCAATGATTGGTAACGTATAACCATCTATTGTAGAAGCTATCCTCTCGGCAATATTCAGATCTTTCAGGAAGTGTTGTCCTAAGGACTTTTTTGGTCTTACGTATCTCATTCTCTCTTTTTTTCAAATAAACGACCTGAAGACTTTCTGCCGACCGACAAAAGTAGTACATTTGTCCATCGTATCAAAAAGAGTGACTAAAAATAACGATTTCTTTTATATAATAAGTCAATGATAAGGAGTTTTCTCAGCAAAATATCAAAAATAGGCATCCCTTTACTCTTAGGAGTACTCGTATTTTGGTTGGTTTACCGGAATATGGATTTCAATCAGATATGGCACCTTATTACCCACGACGTAAAGATTGGCTGGATCCTTTTTTCCATCTTTTTCGGCTTTATGAGCAACGTCTTCAGAGCCCATCGCTGGCAGATGCAACTCGAAGCAGTAGGCAAGAAGCCCGGATTTCTCAACACTCTCTTTTCTATCTTCAGTCTCTATTTCATGAATGCGGTACTCCCACGTCTTGGTGAGTTTTACCGTTGCCGTGTATTGGATAAATACGAAAAGATCCCCTTTTCGACCTCACTCGGCACGGTAGTCAGCGAACGGATCTTTGACTTCATGACCGTCTTTGCCTTCTTCGCCATCGGCATTACGATTCAATGGAGCGATTTCCACACCTTCTTCGTGAATAACTTTCAGAGTTCCTACCTGCTTGATAAGATACCGGGCACCTGGATTGTGGCAGGAATAGTCGCCATGATCCTCCTGATCTTCCTTATCCGGTTTATCATCAAGCGGAGGCTATCCCTTCAAGACCAGGTGAAGATGGTCTGGGCAAACTTCCACAACGGGATCAGTTCTATTTTAAAGCTGAACAACAAGCCCCTCTTCATGGCCGATACTTTTCTGATCTGGGGATGCTATTTCTTCCAGTTCTATGTCTATATGTTTGCCTTTGATTTCACATCCGATCTCACCATGATGAACGGACTTACGCTCTACATCATGGGAAGCCTCGGTGTTATCATACCGGTACCCCAAGGCATTGGCACCTGGCATTTCATGATTATCAACACACTGGTCATGTTTGGCATCGGAGGAGCTGAAGCCGCCGCTTTTGCTTTGCTCGTACACGCCACCAATACCATCATGATGATTGTACTTGGCTTTATCGCCGTCCTAATCTTACCATTAACAAATAAATAATATGTAATATGGAAACAATCTTATCACTATCTCCCAAAGCACTTTGGAAGAATTTTCATTCATTGACGCAGATACCCCGTCCTTCCGCCCACACGAAAGCAGTCTCTGATTTTCTGGTGAACTTCGGCAAGGAGCTCGGTTTGGAAACCAAACAAGATGAGATGGGAAATGTGTTTATCAAGAAGCCCGCGACTCCGGGAATGGAAGAGAAACCTACTGTTATCATCCAGGGACACATTGATATGGTGCCACAGAAAGACAACGATATAATACATGACTTCGAGAAAGATCCGATACAGACAATTATTGACGGCGAATGGGTAAAAGCAAAAGGCACCACACTAGGAGCAGACAACGGAATTGGTGTTGCCGCAGCTATGGCAGTACTCGAAGCAGAAGATCTGGTACACGGTCCGGTGGCAGCCCTCTTTACGGTGGATGAAGAGACCGGTATGTTTGGAGCCTTTGGACTCCACCCCGGATTTGCAGAAGGTAACATCCTGCTCAATCTCGACACAGAAGCAGAAGGTGATATCTGTGTAGGATGTGCCGGAGGTACAAACGTAAATATCAACCTCGAATACAAAGAAGAAGCAGCTCCGGAAGGCGACATTGCCTATAAGATTGCTTTGACCGGACTAAGAGGCGGACACTCAGGCGTTGAGATCCACGAAGGCAGAGCCAATGCCAACAAAGAGATGTTCCGTTTTCTCAAAGACGCTGTTGCAGAATTAGATATCTGCCTTTCCTCCGCACAAGGAGGAAATATGCACAATGCCATCCCACGCGAGGCGTACGCCATTGTGACCCTACAACCGGAGAACGAAGAAGCCTTCCTGGAAATGGTTGATGACTTCGAAGACATGCTCGTGGACGAATACGAAGGTATAGAAGACATGAGCAAGCTCGGCTTTGACGCTTCCAAATGTGCCATGCCGGAGTTTATCATTCCCGAAGAGATCCAAGACAGTATTATCCAGGCTATCAATGCCTGTCCCAATGGAGTCGAACGGATGGTTCCGCTCATGCCGACCACCGTCGAATCGTCTGACAACCTCTCCATCGTAGAAGTTGGCGGAGGAAAGATGCACGTCCTGTTACTAGCCAGAAGTTCCAGTGAATCGCGTCGCCCCTATATCTGTTCCTCTATCGAAAGCGCCTTTGCCATTACCGGAGCAAAAGTAGCCTTTGAAGGAGATTATCCAGGATGGGATCCCAATCCGGACTCCAAGATTCTGAAAGCCCTGAAAGCCAACTATGAAAAGATGTACGGCAAAGAACCCAATGTAGGCTCGATTCATGCCGGTTTGGAGTGCGGTATCATAGGAGCATCAGCACCGGAACTGGACATGGTATCCTTCGGGCCAACGATCTGTCACCCACACTCACCCGATGAAAAAGTAGACATCGCAACCGTAGAGAGATTCTGGGAATTGCTGACAATGACATTGGCAAAGATCTGATCTCAATACAAATATCAGACTATAAGAGAGGCTGTCCGGCATTCGGATAGCCTCTCTCTTTATCAGTCACAGCAAGTATAAAGGCACTATCTTCCCACAAAAGTGAATAAAGTTTCCCCCGAAGCTTGCTTTCTTATACTTTTTTCCTAATTTTGCATTCGATTTCTCGGGGTGTAGCTCAGCCCGGTTTAGAGTACACGTCTGGGGGGCGTGTGGTCGTGCGTTCGAATCGCATCACCCCGACTGAGAAATAAAAGGCACTTACA
>DATCIB010000031.1:0-6519 GCA_036508045.1 Bacteroidales bacterium | reverse complement strand
TTTGAAGATGATGGTACCACCTTCGATTACGAGAAAGGTGCCAGTAATGAAGTGAAGTTGAGTACTAACGGTAAGAAAGGAAAGATGCAACGGTCCGGCAATTTCAAACAAAAACGCTACGTAGTCAAAGGGTGGGAGTATATCCGGTAACACTCTGTCTTTTTTAATTTAATACAAGTTGTGTGTCATCTCTAATACAAACGAATAAATGGAAACTTTTCACAGTGATATTTCAAACAAAGAATACCCGATTTCCGAAAGAGTCTCTGCTAAAACAATCAGACATTCTATTTTAAATTTAATTAAAAAAGAGAATCCTCTGTTTTCACATGAGAGCTTTCTTACTTCTAGTGAACTAAATAGCTATCGCGAAAGAGCGATCTCAGAGTATCTGATTAAAGAAGTTGGGGAACTATCAGAGCTTGAGAAAACCGTGTTAACGTCAATTACAAGTAACTCAACTTTAACAGATAAAATAGAAGGTGAAGATACACAAGCCTTGACGATTGGACAAAAAGTGGCTGACAAAGTTGCTACATTTGGCGGTAGCTGGACTTTTATCATTTCATTTGGCGTGTTTATTCTCATTTGGATTTCGATAAATGCATATTGGCTTCTCAATAAAGGGTTTGATCCTTATCCTTTTATTCTTTTAAATCTAATATTGTCATGCTTGGCAGCTTTACAAGCCCCGGTGATTATGATGAGTCAGAACCGGCAGGAAGAAAAGGACAGAGATCGCTCAAAAAGAGACTATATGATAAATCTCAAATCCGAGTTGGAAATAAGAACGCTGCATGAAAAGATTGATCATTTTATCATGGATCAACAGCAAGAACTTTTGCAATTACAAAAGGTTCAAATAGAAATGATGAACGACATCTTGAAGCAAATTGAAACGAAAAAGGACAAGTAACAAAATTAATCTGTTCTGTTTGTTGTTTTTTTCTATAAGCTTTGCTTATTCAGCTGCTATTTCACCGTGCACTTTTTTACGATATCACCGACAAGGTGAGTGACTGCTACTGATAGGGCATCATTATAGAGCCTCTTATCAAATGTGGCCTTGCCTTTGACATTGAGAAAGGACACCCCTTCTTTCTCTATAGTGCCTTTGGCTTCTGCGGTATGGATAATGATACCAGTAGAGAGGTCTATGAGACGCATACTGAATGTAACCTCTGCGGTTTGTATCTTCGAAGCGACAAGCAGGAAACCTTTATTTTCAACATGGTTACTGAACGAGGTTACGGTTCCGACCACTAGAAAGTCTGCGCCAATAGCTTTGAGCGCTTCTTCGTCTGTCTTTCCGGATAGGATAGAATCGAGGTTGCTTATTTTTATCAGAGTAATCTTGTCGGATGCAGCTAGTTTGATCGCAAGAGAATCAAGTCCATTGTTTACGAGGGTTGAATCGGTGCTTTTATTGTCCGGGAATCCTTTGGTGAAAAGTGTTTCATTGGATGCGTGTGCAATCGCGACTTTGGGAACGGTTATTTTCTTCTCTTGAGCGAAGCTATTTAGTGTGGATAACAGACATACCGTAAGTGCGGTAAACAGTAATTTCTTCATTCTATCTGATTGTTTATATTTATACTTGCAAAGGTATTCAAAATACTGATTCTTCGAACCATTAGCATAAGATAGTCTGTTTCTAAATGTAATGAAAGATTACTCCAACATGATAGACTCTAGCCCAGCCATGCACTTGGATGGTTCAAACTCAATGATTTGATAGGAGGCAACAGCATTGAACGGATCTTCTCGAATGATTTGCTCTGTTTGTGCCCGACTGGCTGTCCGACATAAGATAACACCTCCTGTACGGGGATTTTGTCTGCCTGAAGCAATAAAATGTCCTGCTGCGTAATTCTTGTCCAGATAGTGACGGTGAGCAGATAAGAGCTTGTCTATCTCTTCCATCGGAGCGTTGTAAGTCAAAATAAGTAGATACATAATGCTTTTGTTTTATATGTTCAGAGATAGTATGTAATCGGTTATTCAATTCCTTTCCACCACTCAGGAAATGTTTTGGTGCTGTCTTCCAGGTTTACTTCTTCACCAATCATTGGGGTAATCAACGGAATGTTCAATTCCTTACAACGTGCTGTGACTTTTGTCAACGGTTCGTCCCATGCATGATTTGACAATGCAAATCTTGAAGAATGCACGGTGAATAGTCGCTTCGCATTCAGATCATGGAATGCCTTGAGAAGATCCTCCGGCAATAAATGAATGTATCTCCAATTTGTATTGTATTGTCCGTTTTCCAAAATGGCAATATCAATGGGACCAAACTTCTTTCCTATTTCTGCAAAGTGTTTGTCATAGCCGCCGTCTCCACCCAGAAAGAGTTTCAAGGTAGGAGTTTGGAATAGAAATGAAGCCCATAGAGTCTGATTCCTTTTGATACCACGACCAGAGAAATGTCTCGCCGGAAGTGCGTGAACAACGAAACCGGGATCCAGGTTGGCATTTTCATTCCAGTCCATCTCCACAATAGAATCTGTGTTGAAGCCCCAGTGCTCTAGATGTTCTCCAACACCAAGCCCGCAAACTACTTTTCTGATTCTGGATTTTAATTTAAGACAGCTTTCGTAGTCAAGATGATCCCAGTGATCGTGTGTGATGAAGAGGTAGTCAATGTCAGGAATATCGTCGGTCGTATAGGGGCTTGTTCCTTTAAAAGCTTTGATAGAAAAAGAAAAGGGGGATGCATAACTACTGAATACCGGGTCAACCAGAATCCGCTTTCCATCAATCTGAATAAAATAGGAGGAGTGGCCAAACCATACCAGGATATCTTTGTTTTCATCCAGATGAAGCAGGTCTGTTTTTACGGAAGGTAACCCATCCGCAGGAGTCACTCTTTCCTTTTTTTCGAAAAGCATCTCTTTAGTAATGCTGAGATAGCTTGCTCCACCAGAAAAAACCGGCGTTAGGCTCTTGTTTCTAAACGAACCGTTTATATAATTGGGCGACTCTTTGATCCGCTCTAAGCGTTTACCGGAAGGTGCTTTTCCGAATTTGGATTGTTGCATGATAAGTATGGCTACTGATGAAAGTAGGAGTATGAATATAATGAGTATGTAAAGAAACTTCTTCATGATTCTTGCTGTTCATCATCTTGAATATTCTGTACTTCAAAGTACAAAGATATTATAAATCCTTCGAGTTTAAAGATTTATGTGTTCCTTTGCTGTAAGCTATGAAATCATAATGTTATAAATGATATTAAACAACTTAACAGGATATAACCATGAAACATTTTTCTGCCTTTTTTCTATGTGCATTTTTGATGTTTGTATTTGTAGTGGATACTGCAACAGCCAAAAAAGTGAATGTGACTTCTCTCAAAGTGGAGATGAAGGATAACCCTCTGGGATTGAGTTTGCTGAAACCTCGTTTTATGTGGCAAATAACTTCTGCTATGCCGGATTTGAAACAGAAATCCTATCAGATTCAGGTGTCTGCGAGTGAGAGTGATTTGAGAAAAGGAGTGAATCTAATGTGGGATTCAGGTGTTAAACAGAGCGATGAATCTTTGTTTGTACCTTATGGTGGTCCTTCTCTGGCATCACGTACTTCGTATTTTTGGCGAATAAAAGTTTCCACTAATCAGGGAGAAAGTGATTGGAGTGAGATTAATCACTGGTCCATGGCTTTGTTGAACGACTCGGACTGGAAAGGGGTGTGGATTGGAGAAAATGCACTTTCTAATGCCGGTGAAACGGATAAGGGAAAGACTCGTCTTGCTGCTCGCTATCTTAGAAAGCCTTTTACTGCACAGAAGAAAGTGAAAAGAGCGGTACTTTATATTTCCGGATTGGGGCTGTATGAAGCCTCTTTGAATAATAAACGCGTCTCTGAGGATGTGTTTGCACCGACTCCTTCCTGGTATCCGGAAAGAGTATATTATAATGTGGTTGATGTAACCTCTCTGGTCCGTAAAGGTTCTAATGTGTTGGGCGTCAAACTTGGTAACGGAAGGTTTTTCGGCATGCGGGAGGGTAATACACAAGTATTTGGATTACCCCGTTTACTGGCTCAGCTTGAGATAGAATATGTTGACGGCACGACAGAAGTGGTCGCTAGCGATCATTCATGGAAAGTGACCTCCAAAGGGCCTATCATTGCTAATAACGAATTTGATGGAGAAGAATATGATGCTAGAAAAGAACTCAAAGGCTGGTGCGGCGAAGGTTTTAATGATAGCGCCTGGAAGGCGGTGGATCTAATGGATGCGCCTTCAGGTAAATTGACAGCTCAACCTAATCCTAATCTGTATATTCAGGAAGAGATAAAGCCAGTTAAGATTTTAGCTCGTGCAGATGGGAAGTTTATTGTAGATATGGGACAGAATATGGTAGGGAGGCTGAATGTTAAATTGAAAGGTAAAAAGGGGCATCCAGTAACGATGCGATTTGCAGAGGTCGTGAAAAAAGGTGATTCTTTGTATTTGGATAATATCCGTACAGCAAATGTGACAGATATTTATACTCCTGCAAGTGACGGAACTTTTAGTTGGGAGCCATCGTTTACGTATCATGGGTTCCGTTTTGTTGAGATTTCCGGACTGGAGTATTCTCCTTCACTAAAGGACTTCACAGGGAAGGTGATTTATGACAAGATGGAGACGACAGGTAGTTTTGAGACGTCCAATGAGATGATCAATCAGATTTATAAGAATGCATTCTGGGGTATTCGAGGTAACTATCGGGGAATGCCTACAGATTGTCCACAAAGAGATGAGCGTCAGGGATGGCTTGGTGATCGTGCCACGGGCTGTTTTGGAGAAGCGTTTGCTCTTGACAATGGCAATCTGTATAGCAAATGGGCACAGGACATTGAAGATTCACAGAGTCCCGAAGGTAGCATCTCAGTAGTTTCACCACGTTACTGGACCATCTATAACGAGGATGTGACCTGGCCAGCTGCTTATTTTTATGCGATTGATATGTTATATCGTCAGTATGGAGATGTCAATCCGATAAAGAAGCATTATGCTTCGATGAAACGATATATGGAACACATCGAAAAGGTCTCTATGCAAGATTATATTCTGACGAAAGATACCTACGGCGATTGGTGTATGCCGCCAGAAACGCAGCAATTGATTCATTCTCAGGATCCGGCACGAAAGACCGATGGTGCAATATTGAGTACGACAATGTATTTCAGTTTGCTCAATCTGATGATGGAGTTTGCTCAGCAGACAGGTAATTCGAATGATATACCCCGTTACAAAGAACTTGCCACCAAGATCAGGACTGCTTACAACAATCGTTACTTTGATTCGGCCAAAGCACAGTATGGCAATGGCACAGTGACCGCAAATATTTTATCTCTTCGTCTTGGATTAGTTCCGGGGGGATACGAGCAGAAGGTTTTTGATAATATTGTAAAGAAGACCGAAATAGATTTTGGCGGTCATGTAAGCACCGGTGTATTGGGTATTCAGCAATTAATGCGTGGTTTGACTCAGTATGGAAGAGCCGATATTGCCTATAAGATTGCAACAAACGATACCTATCCGAGTTGGGGTTATATGGTGAAGAACGGTGCTACTACTATTTGGGAACTTTGGAATGGCAACACAGCGGACCCGGCTATGAACTCCGGCAATCATGTGATGTTGCTGGGTGACTTGCTGATCTGGTATTACGAAGACCTTGCCGGCATCAAAAATGCTCCTGAAAGTGTTGGCTTCAAACAATTGCTGATGGCTCCGGTGTTTCCGAAGGGATTGAACCATGTGAAGGCTTCATACCGCTCTGTCTATGGTGAGATCAAGAGTGAGTGGTCGAAAGTGGAGGGAGTCTTTACCTGGAATATAACCATTCCGGGCAATACATCAGCTATCGTCAGACTTCCATCTGCATTGAACATCCGTGTAATTCAAAAAGAAGGGCTTCGGCATATTTTGCGGGGGGATACTCAAACAGAGATCGAACTTGGATCTGGAACGTATCAACTGGTGGGAGAAACAAAGTAACCAGGGTTTTTATACAAAATCCTTACGCTCAAAAAAAGAGATAGCGGCAAGTTCGGACTTATTGGTCCTACTTGCCGCTATTTCAGTCATCACGGTATTAGATTTGTTTTTTTGAGCTTAACGAACTACTTTCTTCAGGATTTTCTGAATGACTTCTTCCATCACTGCATATCCTGCTTTATTGGGGTGTACTTCGTCATTCTGATATTTCTTATCCAGACCTTGTCTTTCATCGACCAATGCTGAATAATAGTCTGCATAAGCAATCTTGTTCTTTTTAGCATACTCTTTTAGCATGCTATTCAGCTCATTAATAGGCTTGATAGACTCTATGTCCTGACGCCATGGATAGTGATGAGCCGGCAGAACTGAACAGAATACCACCTTGATCTTGTTGGCTTTGGCAAGCTCGGCCATGGATACAAAGTTTTCGAAAATATGCTCAACTGTAATAATACCATTATTTTGAGCGATATCATTTGTACCGGCCAAGATGACAACTGCCTTAGGTTTCAAATTAATTA
>DATCIB010000030.1:0-5092 GCA_036508045.1 Bacteroidales bacterium | reverse complement strand
CCGCCAGCTTCAGGGAGTTATCAATGTATGCCTTACGCTCTTCCACCATCTTGAGGATGACCGGAAAAGCATATTTGGCCAGTACAAAGAAGACGCCTCCAAAGGAGAGCACCATCCAAAACAAAAGCCCTGATTCAGGTTTCAAAAATGACATACTTCAGTTATTATAAAGCTAAGAATGCAACAACAACAGCAAACAAAGCAACACCTTCCACCAACGCTGCGATGATAATCATATTCATACGGATCTCACTCGCAGCTTCCGGCTGACGTGCAATAGCATCCATTGCCGATCCACCGATTTTACCGATACCGATACCAGCTCCGATAGCTGCCAGACCGGCTCCGATTGCTGCGCCAAGTTCCGCTAATCCAAGTCCTACTCCCGGTTGTGCTGCAGCTGTTGCTGCTACTTGTCCAACTGAATCAACAACTGCTGTTGCAGCTTGTAACAAAATTGCTCCTAACATAATTTGAATATTTAAAAGTTATATATTATTCGATTGTTTTCTCTTTGTGATGCGATTCTATTCTGGACAAGCCAATGAACACCGCTGATAACATTGTAAACACATACGCCTGAAGAAAGGCAACCAGCAACTCTATGCAGTTCATGAACAAACAGAAAAGCACAGAGACAACGGTCATACCACTATTGACAGCCGGTCCCATGCTCACCGTCACAAACACCAGACTGGTCAGTCCGAGTATTGCGGCATGCCCCGCCATGATGTTAGCCATCAAACGGATCATCAATGCAAACGGTTTGGTGAGGATGCCGACAAATTCTATAGCAGGCATCATTGGAACAGGAAATTTCATCCAAATAGGGACTTCCGGCCAGAAGATTTCTTTCCAGTATTCTTTCGAACCAAACACATTAACCGCAATAAATGTACAGAAAGCCAGTACCACTGTTATCGCGATATTCCCCGTTACATTAGCACCTCCCGGAAAAAAAGGAATCAGCCCCATCAGATTATTAATCAGGATAAAGAAGAAGACCGTAAGCAGATACGGTGCATAACGTTTGTAATCCTTGCCGACACACGTGATAACCACATCTTGATAGATAGTCATGATCACCACTTCCATCATACCAATAAACCCGCCGGGAGCTTTCTTATACGTGTTTCTTTTATAGAAGCGGGTCACAGAAAGCATTATCACGACCAGCAGAATACTGTTTAACAAGAGCGAAAAAACATTTTTCGTAATGGAAATATCCAGCGGGCGAACCACTTCACCCTTCGCGTTCTTCTCTACGATCTTACGTTCATAATCACCGGCCGTAGCAATATAAAAGCCCTCATATTCATGACCACCTTGAAATTTGGATGAGAAGAAGATATGCCATCCGCTACTTTCACCTTTCACGATGACAGGAAGATAAATAGCAATAGGCTTGCCATTAAACTCCGTGATATGCCATTCATACGAATCCATGATATGCCCGAAGACAATCTCCTTCACATCCACTTCTTTGTTCGCTTCTTTCTGAGCACTTACAGGTGCAACAGTCAGCAGGAGAAAAGAAGCAACCAGCAAGAAACGTACAAACAGTTTATTACAACCTTTCATTATCATATATCCTCTTTATCTCTGTGTCTCTTCTCATATCTGAAAAACATGTACGTTTCCATTATGAGATAGATAAAATAAAACAATACGACCGTCAACACAAAATAGGTACGCTTCTCTTTCATGAAAAACAAACTGCACATGACAAAAATAACCGTACATGCCATTTTGATGACCCTCATTAACATATATCTGTTGATAAGTGAAATATCACTTGTTTTCTTACTATGTTCAAGAGTTACTACTGCGACCAATCCAAGAACATAGTAAAAGATTGGAATCGAAGGATAGGCAAGAAAATAATATTGAGGGAGATAAAACTTCAGTAAAAGCCATCCCAGCACACCGGCAATTCCTAGCCAGATGGTTAGCTCCCAATTAAACAGCTTCTTTAGTCTTCTCATAGCTCTTACTTATTTATTTCCACACAAATAGTAACCACATTATTTTTCACTTCCACGAAACCGCTATCTACTCTCAGCTTCTGTTCAGTATCCGACACATTGTATTTGATCACCCCTTTGCCGATGGATGAAATCAGTGGCGCATGGTTCTTCAGTATCGTAAACAAGCCCTTTATGCCAGGTATTGTAACACTATCAGTATCACCATCATACATGACCTTCTCAGGAGTGTAAATTCGCAGTTTCATTGTTTATTAATTAGAAGCATTATTTGCTTTTGCCAACAACTCTTTTCCTTTCGCGATTGCCTCTTCGATGGTGCCCACATTCAGGAAGGCAGCTTCAGGAAGATAATCCACCTCGCCATCCAGAATCATTTTGAAGCCCTTGATTGTATCACCAATAGACACCATTACACCATTGACACCCGTAAACTGTTCGGCAACGGTAAAAGGTTGTGAAAGGAAACGTTGCACACGGCGCGCACGGTTTACCACCTTGCGGTCTTCATCAGAAAGTTCCTCCATACCCAGGATAGAGATGATATCCTGCAACTCTTTATTACGTTGCAAGATCATTGTCACACGTTGAGCCGTTTCGTAATGCTCCTCACCCACTACAAGCGGATCAAGCACACGCGACGTAGATTCCAACGGATCCACAGCCGGATAGATACCCATCTCGGTGATCTTACGACTCAGTACCGTCGTCGCATCCAGGTGGGCAAATGTAGTAGCCGGAGCAGGGTCGGTAAGGTCATCTGCAGGCACATAGATGGCCTGTACAGATGTGATAGATCCTGTCTTCGTAGAAGTGATCCGTTCCTGCATGGCTCCCATCTCTGAAGCCAGAGTAGGTTGATAGCCTACAGCCGACGGCATACGTCCCAGCAATGCAGATACCTCAGAACCAGCCTGAGTGAAACGGAAGATATTATCAATAAAAAATAAGATATCGCTGGAAGTACCTGCCTTGTTACCCATATCACGGAAAGACTCGGCGATCGTCAGTCCCGATAAAGCCACGGAAGCTCTGGCTCCGGGAGGCTCATTCATCTGACCAAACACCAGACTCGCCTGCGACTTAGCCACCTCGTTGTAATCCACTTTCGAGAGGTCCCAGTGACCTTCTTCCATGCTTTTTTTAAACTCTTCGCCATATTTGATGACACCCGATTCAATCATTTCACGGAGCAAGTCGTTCCCTTCACGAGTACGTTCACCCACTCCGGCAAATACAGAAAAACCATTGTTCTTCTTCGCCACGTTATTGATAAGTTCCATGATAAGCACTGTCTTGCCCACGCCGGCTCCTCCAAACAAACCAATCTTTCCACCCTTGCTATATGGCTCGAGCAGGTCAATCACCTTGATTCCGGTCCAGAATATTTCTTTGGTAGTTGTCAGTTGGTCAAACTTAGGCGGGTCTCTGTGGATAGAATAAGCACCTTCATTATCCAGCTCCTTCATGCCATCGATCGGATCACCGATCACATTCATCAGGCGACCTTTCACCTGTTCGCCGACAGGCATACGGATTGGCGATTTTCTGGAGATAACATCAAGTCCTCTTTGCAGACCATCGGTACTGTCCAACGCGACAGTGCGCACCGTATTTTCACCGATGTGTTGCTGCACCTCAAGAACCAGTAATTTGCCATTGGGACGTTTCACCTCCATAGCATCATGGATGCGAGGTAAACGGGCGATGCCCTCTTCGTTGCTCTTAAAATAGACATCAACTACAGGCCCGATAACCTGTGATATTACCCCTATTATTTCCGTCATTGACTTATGTATTTAAAACCTATTTTTTTTCGGGTGCAAAAGTAAGCATTTTAATGGAAAGAATACTCCTGATTTTAATCTTTTTTTTACCCGGAAAGAAGCCCCAATGCTCAAAACGCCTACTCCAGAAGACTCTTAATGCGCTTTTTACTATTCTAACGCTCTATAATCCAGTTGCTTCAGCAACTGATAGCATAGAGCAAGACAACGATTGGAAAGAGAAAAATAAAAGCAACTTATTTCAGAAAGATCGGTTGAGTCCAGCAATATTTCCCCTTTTCTTTGACGATTGCTCTTACATATTTCTCCGATCCTGTTATCCCATACTGTGCATTCTCACCCACAATCTTCTCACCCAACTGCACTCCGTCCGTACCGTAAAAAGTGGTAATCGCAGACGGACTACCCGTGTGGATCGTAATAGTATCTCTTCTGTACTCCACTGCATCAATCGTCGCGCCGTTAGTTGCATAGAAAGCACCTTTAAGCAGTGCAAACATAATATCATCGCGGCTCCGGCTCATTGATAGCACCTCCACCCATCCTTTTTTCAGATCTCCTGCCGCATGCAGATCATCCACTGCCAAACCAAGTACACGCAGATTGTTGGAAAGCATGGTATCCCACGCTCTGGGGGTGTTTTCCCCCAGCGAGGTGTTCATGGTGCCATTCCACACTTCTACAAAAGAAGTGCCTTTACAAGCATTAATCAGGTCATCTGCTCCCACCCGATGTCTAAACCAGTCCGGATGTGCCAGTCCGACCACGGCACTTCTCCTATACACCTGGTAGTCAATCACATCTTTGATGGAAAGCACCCCTTTGAGCACGCTGCCCGCATTATACACACACTGATGTGTCATCTGAGTACTTTCATACGAATTGCACAGCCAGATCAGTTCGTTGCCCTGCGGCTCTGTGGTGATATAATCATGATCCGTGATGGTAAAAAAGTCATATCCAGCCTCTTTAAACAAAGCTGCCAACTGCGAAGGTGAATAATTACCATCTGCAGAGTTTGTCGTATGACAATGCATCTGACCCTTCAGTCTTACGCTACCGGCATAACTATATGGGTTGTAAAATCCGGAGGGAGGCACGGCTGTATTGGTAATATCCTTATCCGTAGCCATCTCAATAATTGTACGGTTGATCAGAAGATCCTGATCTTCGCTCTTCTCACAGGCAAATAAAGGAAGAAGAACAATCAGAAATAGAGGAAGATACTTTTTCATATCCGAAGAATTAGTATATTTGCAAGGATCAGTTGCAAATATACTAATTCTTTATTGAAAACAGAATTATTCAGCATCTTAACAC
>DATCIB010000029.1:0-7203 GCA_036508045.1 Bacteroidales bacterium | reverse complement strand
TATAACCTTAAGATGAGTCGTCTCTATTCGTATATTTATCAGCAGGAGGGACTGGACTTTGCAGTGGTGCATAGTCTGGATGGTTACGATGAGATCTCGCTGACCAGCGACTTTAAGGTGGTCAATAAGCAGGGTGAGCATATCTATTCGGCAGCTTCTTTTGGATTACCAGAGAGCAAACAGGAGGATCTTTTCGGAGGGAATACACCGGAAGAAGCGTCCGTGATCTTTGATTCGGTACTCAATAATACAGCATTGCCCGCTCAGAAGAATACGGTGATTGCCAATGCGGCGATTGCAATCCTGACAATCAATCCGTTGCTGAGTATCGATGAGGCGGTAGATCAGGCGAGGGTCTCTTTGGAGAGCGGTGCTGCCTTGAAAGCTTTTAAGAAGTTTGTAGCTATTAATTCGTGAGTGCTATGAACATACTGGAACAAATAGCGTATTCGAAGAAACAGGAGGTGGCTCTTCATCAGGCACATTTCTCCATCGAACAGTTGATTGACGCGGGGCATTATCACCGTGTATGCAACTCGATGAAACAGGCACTTCTGAAGTCCGAAAGTGGCATTATCGCTGAGTTTAAGCGGAAATCACCATCCAAGGGATTCATCCATGCGGATGCCCTTGTGGAGGAGATCATCCCAGGCTATGTGGCGGCAGGAGCTTCTGCCATCTCGGTACTTACCGATGAACCTTATTTTGGTGGCACAGGGAAGGATCTGATCATGGCAAGAAGTCTGACAGACAAGACGCCACTGCTGCGTAAAGATTTTATCGTGGACGAGTATCAGATCTATGAAGCTAAGGCGCTGGGTGCAGATGTGATCTTACTGATCGCGGCAATTCTCGGCAGACAGCAATGCAAGGATTATGCGGCATTGGCGCATGAACTGGGCATGGAGGTGCTACTGGAGATACATGACGAGGAGGAACTCTCTTTTATTCATCCGAATGCAGATATGATCGGTGTGAACAACCGCAATCTGAAGACCTTTGTCACTGAGATACAGACTTCCATACGACTGAGTACACAGATACCCGAAGGATATGTAAAGGTCGCTGAGAGCGGCATCTTACTGCCAGAGACGGTCAGAGAGTTGCGTGACGCTGGTTTTAACGGATTCCTTATGGGCGAAACTTTCATGCGGGAGCTTTCGCCATCGGATGCCTTAACTTCATTCATTTCATCCTTATGATTATCAAATGTTGCGGGACGAATGATCCCGAATCAATTCGCTCACTGGCAGCTCTCGGACTAGATCTCATGGGCTTTATCTTTTGGAACGGCACTGCTCGTTCGGCGTTACAGTTGGATCCTGCTGTGCTCGATGTGCTTCCGGTCACGATGGGCAGGGTAGGAGTGTTTGTCAATGAGGATTGTAAGGTCATCTTACCGGTGGCGGGCAATTATGGACTGTCGCACGTACAGCTACATGGTCAGGAGTCTCCAGAAGTATGCACGCGTATCCATTGCACCGGACTGAAGGTGATCAAGGCGTTTCCTGTAGCATGTGCAGAGGATCTGAATGCGGTGTCCCGATATGAGGGCAGCTGCGATTATTACCTTTTTGATACAAAGAGTATCCTGCCGGGTGGCTCGGGGATGCAATATGACTGGTCTTTGCTGAAGCATTATAAGGGGACAACGCCTTTTCTGCTGAGCGGCGGCATTGGTCCGGAGGATGCGCAGCGAATCATTCGGGTCCGGCATCCACACTTAGCCGGCATTGATATCAACAGTAAGTTTGAGACGGCTCCGGGAGTGAAAGACGTGGCCTTGATACGTCAGTTTATAAAAGAAATCAATCAATACTGAAAAGAAAATGAATAGAATAACTGAATTGTTTTCAAAGAAAAATAAAGGGATTCTCTCTGTCTATTTTACGGCAGGATATCCCGCACTAGCTGATACTCTTCCTGTGCTCAGGGAGTTGCAGCTGAAAGGAATTGATATGGTCGAGATCGGCATGCCTTTTTCTGATCCGATGGCAGATGGTCCGGTCATTCAGGTGAGTAATCAGAAGGCGCTGAACAATGGAATGACGCTTCGTGTTTTGTTTGATCAGTTGAAGGAGGCACGCCGCGACGTGACGATTCCTGTCATTCTGATGGGCTATCTCAACCCTGTGATCCAGTTTGGCTTTGAGCCTTTCTGTCAGAAGTGTCAGGAAGTTGGAGTGGATGGGGTGATTCTTCCCGATCTGCCTTTTCGCGATTACATGGAGGAATACAAACCTGTGGCGGAAAAGTATGGTGTGAAGATCATCATGCTGATTACTCCCGAGACTTCCGAAGAGCGGATTCGCTTCATTGATACACATACGGATGGCTTTATTTACATGGTTTCATCCGCATCAACCACGGGTGCGCAAGTCTCCTTTGATAGTTACAAACAAGAATATTTCCGTCGTATCAACGGGATGAACCTCCGTAATCCACGACTGATCGGATTTGGTATTTCCAATAAATCAACGCTTGATTCAGCGTGTACAGCTGCAAGTGGCGCTATAATTGGAAGTCGCTTTGTGAAGTCTCTGGAAGAGCATCCGGGAGATATCTCTGCGGCAGTGGCGGACTTGCTCGATAGGATCAGCAAATAAGTGGCATTATAAAGGCAACTATCAAAGCCTGCTTTCCGGTCTTGTCCTGATCGAAAGCAGGCTTTGTCCGTTAGTGTGAGATTTGTTATAAGTCTTTGAGTAAAGTCTGGGAATCATTCTTCAGGATGAGTTCCTTGGATTCGATCAGTTTTTTCCATTGCTTATTGAACATATTCTTATCCACCTTGAAGTTTTCGGAGCCGAATTTGTCAATCTTACTAAACAGATAACCGATGGAGAGGTTACTGATATCCAGAGATGGTTGGTAGTGGATGCTCCTTTCATCAGGGGAATTGACCTCAATGATGATATTGACCTCTGTCAGCATGTTGAGAATCTGCCTGGTCAGACGGATAGGGATACGGCTCTCTCTGGAGATATCTTCCGCAGTATAAGGTGCGGCGCTTTTCTCAAATCGTTTGACAATAATAGAAGCTATGATAAGAATCAGGTAGTCGTTGTATCTGCGGCTGATGCGCCGTGAATCGTTTTCAAAAGCATAGTTTTCAATGTTCTGACCGGCAAATGCCAGTTCGGCTCCAAACAAAACAATCAGCCAGGAAAGCTGCAGCCACAAGAGCAATAATGGCAATGCGGCAAAGCTACCATAGATAGCATCGTATTTGGATACACCAATCTGTCCGTGGATATAAACGAACTGAAAAAGCTGGAAGGCGGTGCCGGTCACAATACCGGAGAGCAAGGCGTTTCTGAACTTCACTTTCGTATTGGGCAGGAAGATGTAGATACAAGTAAAGGTGATCCAAGTCAGCACATAGGGAGTAAAACTCAGTAACTGGCGTAAAAAAGGACTTACAAATTGTATCAGAGTAATCTCGGACATCTGCGTGCTGAGGAAGATAGACAGACCGCTGGAGGAGATAATCAGTATCGGGAGAATCAGTAACATGGAGAAGTAATCGGTAATCTTTCGGAATACAGTGCGTCCTTTCTTGACCTGCCAGATACTATTGAAAGAGGCCTCAATAGTGCCAATCAGCGACATTGCCGCCCAGAAGAGAAAGATAATACCAATACCAATGAATACACCGTTTTTTGTATGCTCCAGATACGAATTAACGAATTGCGTGACTTGAATAAGGACTCCGGATTGAGCTTCAAATGATTTTGCCAGTTCTACTTCCAGCACTGCCTGAAGACCGAAACCGCGGGCAATAGCAAAGAACATGGCAAGGATTGGAACGATCGAAAGGAGTGTGTAGTAGGTGAGAGCGGAAGCCTTGTTTTGCAATTCATCTTCCTTGTAGCGCCGCACGGAGAGGATGATGACCTTGATAAGATTGTATAACCGCTCACGAAATCCGGTGACTTCGTTTTCTGTGATGCGCCAGATCCCGTCAGTAAGAAAAAGGAACAGACTCCTGAATTGTTCATTCAGTGTGTTCTTCGATCTATTTGGTTTCTTTCCCATAGTTTCGGTAGTATATGAGAGATGTAAGTTTTTAAAAAAACAGTAAGTCTGTAAGCCGGGTTCTGTTTCCTTGCGGACGTTTGTCATTGATCTCGATTCCGGCTCACACCAGAACTCTAGCAACCTACCCCCCGACATCGGGCGAGCAGCCCTACATGCGTCGGTATACATGGTCTTACAACCCATAAGGCGTACGAACTCCGCATATTGCTATACGAAACGGTGGGCTCTTACCCCGCCTTTTCACCCTTACCGGGCAAGCCCGGCGGTTATTTTCTGTTACACTACTCTGCCGTCGCCGACAGCTTCCCGTTAAGAAATATGGTGCTCTTTGTTGCCCGGACTTTCCTCCTGTCTTGCGACAAGCGACAAACCGACTTACTGCGATGCAAATATAACTGTTTTTTTGTCAGTATCATTTTTTAAAAGGTGTTTATTTTGATATCCCTATTGGCTTACCGTCGTTAAGAGCCTTTCTGTGCCGTTAAATTAGTTGAAACAAGATATGTTATAATGCGATGTTTATCATTGGCATGAAGCTGGACGGTCACTCTGCTTATCTTGCAATCGACTTGTCAGAAGAATAGTAGCTTTTCTTATTGTAAAATAAAAATTAATCGTTATCTTTGCAATTCGAAAAAATATTCACAAGCCACAATGAGACAACTAAAGATCACAAAATCAATTACTAACAGAGAAAGTGCGTCTCTGGATAAGTACTTGCAAGAGATTGGTCGTGAGGATTTGATCACAGTAGAAGAAGAAGTAGAGCTTGCACAGAAGATAAAAAAAGGTGATCGCGCAGCATTGGAGAAATTAACCCGTGCTAACCTTCGTTTCGTTGTGTCTGTTGCCAAACAATACCAGAACCAGGGATTGAGCCTCCCGGACTTGATCAACGAGGGTAATCTGGGATTGATTAAAGCTGCTGAGAAATTTGACGAGACCAGAGGGTTTAAGTTTATTTCGTATGCTGTATGGTGGATTCGACAGTCAATACTTCAGGCTTTGGCAGAGCAGTCACGTATTGTTCGTCTGCCTTTGAATCAGGTTGGTTCACTGAATAAGATTAGCAAAGCACTTTCAAAATTCGAACAGGAAAATGAGCGCCGCCCTTCTCCTGAGGAACTGGCGGAAGCGTTGGATATCCCGGTGGATAAGATTGCGGATACGATGAAGGTGTCGGGAAGACATATCTCTGTGGATGCTCCTTTTGTGGAAGGTGAAGATAACAGTTTGCTGGATGTGCTTATCAATGATGACTCCCCTGTTGCAGACCGCGCATTGATGAATGAATCTTTATCGAAAGAAATTGACAGAGCTCTGTTGCAACTTCCGGAACGTGAAAGGGATATTATCAGAATGTTCTTTGGAATTGGTTCGCAGGAAATGACGCTGGAAGAGATTGGCGATAAGTTTGGATTGACCCGTGAACGTGTCCGTCAAATCAAAGAAAAGGCGATACGTCGTTTGAGAACAAATACAAAGAGCATGTTGCTGAAGAGCTATCTCGGTTGATGCATGTCTCACTAAATAAAATAAAGAGAGCGGTTCATTTGAGCCGCTCTCTTTTAGGGTATGCAGGAATTTGTGCTGTTATTTTATAAGGATAGTTGCCATCACCGGGGAGTGGTCTGATGGATATAATGTGCCCATGTTTTCGGAAAGGACCCCGTGTTTTAGCACAGTAAAATTACCTTTGATAAAAATGTAATCAATGATTGGACGTTGTTTTAAAGGAGTTCGTCCGAAATTATGACAAGTCCATTCCGGACCATATTTTAATTCAGCATTCTCTTTGGAATCTGACAGGTGTTCGGGATTCTTTTCATCAGTAATAATTTGTATGGGTTCGTCCGTTTTGGTTGCATTAAAGTCACCGGTGACAATAATAGGAAAACCTTTTGATAGCTCTTTAGTCTTTTCGAGAATGAGTTTGGCACCTTCGCGGCGGGCAGTAACGCCTTTGTGATCCAGATGAGTATTCAAGAAAAAGAATTTCTTTCCTGTGTTGTTGTCTTTCAGTATAACCCAGGTAGCAATTCGCTCGCAAGCAGCGTCCCATCCTTTGACCCCGATGGCGTTAATATCCTCAGAAAGCCAGAAAGTGCCGCTTTCATAGATTTTAAATCGGTCTTTCCGAAAGAAAATAGCACAAGCTTCTCCCTCTTTTTTTCCGTCCGTCCGTCCCACTCCAATGTGATTGTATGCAGGAAGTCTCTCGATTAAATCATTGAATTGATTGTTAAGAACCTCCTGTGCACCGACTATGTCCGCATCATGAAACTTGATTAGATTAGCAGCATATTCTTTTCTGAATTTCCAATTATTTATTCCATCTTCCTGATTGTCCATCCGAATATTGAATGTCATTACGTTTACTGTTTTTTCTTTTGGAGCAGCGTAAATTACTGTGCTAAGTAGAAGTAGAAAACTTAAAGTCAGGGCGTTTTTCATCATTTTAATTGTCTTATTGTGTTTGATCAAGTTATAAACTGAAGCAAAAATAGGAAGTTTTTCTTATTATCTTAAGATGTTGCATTCAAAAAGAGGATTAATTATGAAAAATGATTTTTTAGAAGCGAAAATCTCCCATTGTATGGGATGTTGATTATTAAAAAACTATACCTTTGTGTTTACAAATAACTATCTCGAAGTTATCTGACATTATTGACTTAAATTTTATAAGATGAAAATTAACAGACTAAATCAGTACATTTCAAAGCATTTACTACCACGTTGGATCATATTACTTTTGGATATGCTAACCGTGGTTTTTTCATGCTTGATAGCCTATATACTTTTTTTGGGAGTTTTACAAGCGAACGCTTCTATCTCCGATATGATTTTTTTTACCTCTTTGGTGTTTACATTTACGTTTCTCTCTTTTTACGTTTTCAAGACGTATGCCGGTGTATTACGATATTCCTCCTTTCTGGATATCCTACGCATATTTGTTGCCTTGACCGTTGCTTACGTTGGTGCCTTTGTAAGTGTTAGTTTACTTGCTTCTTTGCACATTATTCAGGATATGAATGTGCCTATTGTAATCATTGCTATGATCACCAATTTCACATTGATGTCATCCGGAAGAGTTATAGTTAAACTGACTTCAGAGAAGATCAACTTTGATGGGCGTAACAGCAAGAATGTGTTCATTTATGG
>DATCIB010000028.1:0-3672 GCA_036508045.1 Bacteroidales bacterium | reverse complement strand
TGACGTGACACTCCCACTGACCGGAGAAGTCATTCATTCATTGCATGCTGCTACCGATGAGATGGCGCAAGCTGCAACTTTCAAAGGGTATGGACCCGAACAAGGATATCGCTTCCTCACCGAGACAATTGTAAAAGAAGCCTACCTGCCATTAGGTGTTTCGCTTGATCCGGAGGAAGTCTTTATCAGTGATGGCGCTAAAAGTGATACCGGCAATTTTGGAGACATACTCAGCAGAGACAACCGAATCGCTGTGACTGACCCCGTCTATCCGGTATACATTGACAGTAACGTAATGGGATATCGTGCCGGCGCACTGAACTCAAACGGTAAATGGAGCAACATCGTTTATCTCCCTTGTACTCCTGAAACTAATTTCGTTCCTGAACTTCCTAAGGAGAAGATTGATGTGGTATATCTCTGTTTTCCAAACAATCCAACGGGAACAACTTTGACTCGCGACCAGCTTAAACTCTGGGTGGACTATGCGATTCAAAATGACGTACTCATTCTTTTTGATGCAGCTTATGAAGCGTTTATTACAGAAAAGGATGTTCCCCACAGCATCTACGAGATAGAAAATGCAAAGAAGGTCGCTGTTGAATTCCGGAGTTTTTCTAAGACTGCCGGATTTACCGGTACGCGTTGCGGCTATACGGTAGTGCCCAAAGAACTTCTTCTTTCTTGTGAGGAAAGCGATAAGAAGGTTTCGCTTAACAAACTCTGGAACCGGAGACAATGCACCAAATTTAATGGCACTCCTTATATAATACAGAAGGCAGCTGAAGCAACCTTCTCATCGCAAGGAAAAGAAGAGGTAAAAGCATTGATAGATTACTATATGACCAATGCAAAGATAATTCGCACGAGTCTGGAGAATATCGGGTTAAAGGTCTTTGGTGGAGTAAATTCTCCTTATATCTGGATGAAGACTCCTGACAATATTTCATCCTGGGAGATGTTTGATAAGATGCTAAAAGAGGTAAATGTAGTGATAACACCGGGAGTTGGTTTCGGGCCAAGTGGTGAAGGATTTATTCGTTTCTCTGCTTTAGGCAACAGAGAAGATACTATAGAAGCGATGGAACGAATCAAACATTGGAACATAAAAAAACAGTGAATTTATGACATCCGTTTAACGTAATGCGTGTATCTTTGTGTCAAGAAACAGACTAACCATCAAATATCCTCTTCTATTTGCGGAGAGAACTATTAATAACAATGATTTATATGGCAAGCTTACGTTTTAAAGCGGTTGAAAAAGCCTTCTGTAGACCTGCAGTAGCAGTAGAATCCCCAAAACAGTTAACGTCTGATTACTACGGCAAGTATGTATTCAACAAAGCGCAGATGACAAAGTTTCTGTCTAAGGGAACGCTTCGGATCTTATATGATGCCATTGATAACGGTACTCCACTGGGGCGTGATATTGCAGACCATGTAGCCGCCGGCATGAAAATGTGGGCGATAGAGATGGGTGCTACACACTACACCCACTGGTTTCAGCCTCTGACAGAGGGCACTGCCGAGAAGCACGACTCTTTCATTGAACACGATGACAACGGAGGAGTGATTGAAGAGTTTGCCGGCAAATTACTTGTGCAGCAGGAACCGGATGCTTCCAGTTTTCCAAGCGGCGGTATCCGTAATACCTTTGAAGCTCGCGGCTATACTGCATGGGATCCCTCCTCTCCAGCTTTTATTGTAGATGACACTCTGTGTATTCCAACCATATTTATCTCCTATACAGGAGAAACGCTTGACTATAAAGCTCCTTTGCTCAAAGCTGTCAATGCAGTTAATAAAGCAGCAGTAGATGTGTGTAATTATTTCTACCCATCTGTAAAGAAAGTGATTGCTTTCTTGGGCTGGGAACAAGAATATTTCCTGATTGACGAAGATCTCTACGCGGCTCGTCCGGATCTTGCTATGACTGGCCGCACACTGATGGGTCATGAGAGTGCGAAGAATCAACAGTTGGAAGATCATTATTTTGGAGCCATTCCTTCCCGGGTAGCAGCTTTCATGAAAGAGCTGGAGTTTGAATCTTATAAATATGGTATCCCTTTAAAGACCCGTCACAATGAAGTAGCTCCGAGTCAGTTTGAGTTGGCTCCAATCTACGAAGAGATGAATCTCGCTGTAGATCACAACTTATTGCTGATGTCAATCATGGAGCGTGTGGCTCAACGTCACCACTTCCGTGTATTGCTGCACGAAAAACCATACGCCGGGGTAAATGGCTCTGGCAAGCACAATAACTGGTCACTAGGCACTGATACCGGTGTCGGACTGATGACTCCGGGTAAGACTCCTCAAGAGAATCTTCAGTTCATCACTTTCCTGGTTAACATTATGATGGCTGTGCATAAGAATGCCGGGCTGCTTAAGGCGAGTGTGATGACTGCTCCCAATGCGCATCGTTTGGGTGCCAATGAAGCTCCTCCCGCAATCATCTCCATGTTCCTCGGAAGCCAGATTACCGCTGTACTGGACAAATTGGAAAACAGCACGAGCGATGAAGCTATCGTCATGGATGAAAAGAAAAAAATGAAACTGGCTATCGCCCATATCCCAGAGGTGCTGATTGATAACACTGACCGCAACCGGACCTCGCCGTTTGCCTTTACCGGCAATCGTTTCGAGTTTCGCGCGGTAGGATCTTCCGCTAATTGTTCAGCAGCGATGACCGCTCTCAATGCTTGTATGGCCTGTCAGCTGAAAGAGTTTAAAGTGGAGGTTGACAGCCTCATCGCTAAGAAGGTAAGCAAAGAAAAGGCACTGTTTGAAGTAATCAAGAGTTATATCAAACAAACAAAGGCTATTCGCTTTGACGGTAATGGTTATAGCGATGCATGGAAAGAAGAGGCACTAAAACGTGGGCTAAACTGCGAGACCAGTGTTCCTTTGATCTATGATGAATATACGGCGAAGGATTCCGTGAAGCTCTTTGAGAGTATCGGGGTTTATACCGGGAAAGAACTCGAAGCTCGTAATGAAGTGAGATGGGAAACCTATACCAAGAAGATTCAGATTGAGGCGCGCGTATTGGGAGATCTGGTGATGAATCATATCATTCCGGTAGCCACACGTTATCAGTCTATGTTGCTCGACAATATCTTTAAGATCAAAAATTGCTATCCGGAAGAGAAAGCAGAGAAACTTTCTGCTCAGGATCGTGCCATTGTGGAAGATATTGCCGGACACATCGCAGCAATCAAGACAAAGGTGGATGCGATGGTTGAAGCTCGTAAGACTGCGAATAAAATTGAGTGCGAGAGAACGAAGGCCATTGCTTATCACGACACAATTGTTCCGTATCAGGATGAGATCCGCTACCATGTGGACAAACTGGAACTAATCGTGGACAACGAGATCTGGCCATTGCCAAAATACAGAGAGATGCTGTTTATCCGATAAAAAATCAGAAGTACCTGCAGGGACAAGACATGACGCCTCCTGCAGGTATTTTTCTTTGAATGAAATAATATATTTGATATGAGTGATGCAATAAAGCATGAATGTGGCATAGTCATGATACGGCTACGCAAACCACTGGATTATTATCAACAAAAATATGGTTCCTGGCAGTATGGGCTCGAAAAGCTCTATTTGCTCATGGAGAAACAACACAACCGTGGACAAGAAGGCGCAGGTATTTCTGTCGTCAAA
>DATCIB010000027.1:0-8039 GCA_036508045.1 Bacteroidales bacterium | reverse complement strand
ATTTCCTGCGGAGTGTAAAGACGGCCATCAATATCTACACGCGGCGTATTGTTGTCACCTCTCTTTACGTCATACGGCATATGTGAGATTTCTTTTGCTACCTGATCAAATGATTCTCCCATGAAACGTTTGATTGAATAGATCGTACGTTTAGGATTGGTGATAGCCTGACGCTTTGCAGGATCTCCGACCTTACGTTCACCGCCTTCAATAAAGGCTACGATAGAAGGAGTTGTACGTTTACCTTCTGAGTTTGCAATAACGATCGGTTCGTTACCTTCCAGGACAGCAACACAAGAGTTTGTTGTTCCTAAGTCAATTCCAATAATCTTTCCCATAATTTGCTATATAATCATTTATTAATAATCAATCGGAAGCTATCCGCACGTTATTTGACAGTCTTGCGGATAGTTCGTAATCCATTTAACAAACAAAATGCCAGGTATGCCAAAGTCTTTTCTGGCATTATTCTGACAGAAAGAAGCACTGTCCGTAAAAT
Source organism: Bacteroidales bacterium (assembly GCA_036508045.1). GTDB lineage: Bacteria > Bacteroidota > Bacteroidia > Bacteroidales > JAQUTK01 > JAQUTK01. The sequence goes on along the minus strand of DATCIB010000027.1, from coordinate 7,540 downwards.
GTTATGTCATGTTTTCTGCCAAAATCGCAGAAAACAGCTCTATATATAATAGGTAGACATTACAAATATGATAGCTATCAGAAAAAAGCCTTCAGTATCAAAAGAAAGAATCTTGCTTAAGGATTGGAAAGAAAGAAAGAAGTTGCTATTATACTTCGCACAGCAATATGTAATAATGGAGAAAAACATATCATTATGCAAATTATTTGGATTAATCAGCGATAATATGATAAGCAAATTATATCTTTGCAGGAAATTTTGAACACACAAAGTATTATGAGTTATTTATTTAAACCTCTAGAATATAAAGCAATCTTGAATCTCCAGCAGACTGAGCGGGGGATTAAAAGCATTAAAGAATTTTTTCAGGGCAACCTGGCTTCCGAACTACGATTGAGACGGGTTACTGCTCCTCTTTTCGTATTAAAAGGAACTGGAATCAATGATGACCTTAATGGAAGTGAAAGAGCTGTCACCTTTCCTGTAAAGGACCTTCATGATGCAAAGGCAGAAGTAGTACACTCTCTCGCCAAATGGAAAAGACTTACCCTCGCCGACTATAACATTGAAGAGGGTTTCGGTATCTATACTGACATGAATGCAATCCGGGCAGACGAAGAACTCGGAAACCTCCACTCTCTCTATGTGGACCAGTGGGACTGGGAAAGACACATCGGACCGAAGGATCGGACCATTGAATATCTGAAAGAAACGGTTTGCAAAATATACGCTGCTATCAAGAGAACTGAGTATCTTGTGTACGAATGCTATCCTGAGATTTACCCCGTACTTCCTGAAAAGCTCTTCTTCATACATGCAGAAGAGCTAAGAAGACAATATCCTAATACGACACCAAAAGAACGCGAAGACCTGATTACAAAGGAACATAAAGCAGTCTTCATTATTGGAATAGGTTGTGAGTTGGGAGATGGGCAAAAGCATGACGGACGCGCTCCGGACTACGACGATTGGACAACAATCGGTGACAATGGATTGCCGGGACTTAATGGTGACTTATTGTTTTGGGATGATGTCATAGGACGTTCTTTGGAACTGTCCTCGATGGGTATTCGTGTGGATAAAGAGGCCTTGTTGCGTCAGCTGAAATTGGCCGGCAATGAAGATCGTAAGTCTCTGTATTTTCACCAAAGACTCCTCAATGATACACTTCCTCTTTCTATCGGTGGAGGAATTGGTCAATCTCGTCTGTGCATGTTTTATCTACGCAAAGCACATATCGGAGAAATCCAGGCTAGTATATGGCCGGAAGATATGCGCCGCGAATGCATGGAAGCAGGTATCCCTTTGATTTAACACATACATGCATCGATAAGATGAATGTGAATATAGCATCAGGTTGGAAAGAACGCCTTCAAGACGAATTTGAGAAGGACTACTTCACCAACCTGGTTCAGTTTATAAAGAAAGAGCATACAAGCAACACTGTTTATCCTCCCGGCAGATTTATATTCAATGCTTTTGATCAAAGTCCATATGATGAGGTGAAAGTTGTGATCTTGGGGCAGGATCCCTATCACGAACCGGGACAAGCTCATGGATTATGTTTCTCGGTCAACGATGGCGTTGATATTCCACCTTCTCTGGTAAATATATACAAAGAGATCCAATCAGATCTCGGCGTCACGGCTCCCGCATCAGGCAATCTGCAACGATGGGCTTCTCAGGGAGTTCTATTACTTAATGCCACTTTGACCGTTCGTGCACATCAGGCCGGTTCACATCAAAACAAAGGATGGGAACAGTTTACTGATGCAGTCATTCATCAACTAACTAAAGATAAAGAGCATCTGGTATTTCTATTGTGGGGAGCTTATGCACAACGCAAAGGGGATTTTATCGACAAGAGCAGGCATCTTGTTCTTTCTTCGGCACACCCCTCACCTCTTTCAGCATATCGTGGTTTCTTCGGATGCAAACACTTCTCGAAGACAAACGAATACTTGATACAAAACGGAATCAATCCAATCCAGTGGTAAATAACTTGTTCGTAAAAACGACAAACAGCCGCTCCATACTTTGAGAGCGGCTGTTTGCATTATAACTTACACATACCTATATAGCAATAAATCGGATCGCAGCTATTGATTGCGCATTAGTACCATGTAACATTATCATTGAAATTGCTGCGTTGTTCATACTTCACATCTTGCAACATACTAGCGTTGATGCCTATCGTAACAAAGTATGATTTATAAGGTCCCACAGGTACAAAACTAGCAGACATAGTCCAGCAATGGAGATCACGAGTCAGGCTGCAAGTCATATACGCCAACTTCTTAGTCTCAAAGTCAAAGTTTCCACTAGCTGAGAGATGCCATTTAGGGGTCGGCGTAATACTCGCTGAGAGCCCAAGACTATGCGTTATCGCCATATTATAATGCATCTTTGCCTTATTAAAATCAGACTTCCCATACCGCATCGAATAGCTGAAGCCTACATTCCAGGGAAAAGTGAACGGCACATATCCTTCCGGATCAACTTGTTTGTTTTTTTTATTCTCCTCAGCATCTTTCAGCTGTTTTCTGTTGGCTAAGGCTTCTTCAGTCAATGCATTCCCTTGCTCATCAACCAGATCTTCCAGTTTGACATCTTCCTCTTTCGTATCAGTGGTGGTTGATTTCTTCGCTTTCTTCTTAAATGTTTCATTTGAAAGCGAATAAGAAAATGACGTTCCAGTGCTTACAAGACGACCCGGTATATGATTTTTCTCCATTTCCGTCACATTGATTTTCCTCGGATTACCATTCTGATCCAATCCATAGGTGTATGTTTCAAACAAGCCACTCAGATTCAAAGTAAACCCCTTCGTCAACTTAAGTCGAATCGAAGCATTGATATCACTCCAATTCAAAGTGTCTGCAGCCATATTATAACTGACTCCCATTGAGAAGTTATCAATCAAACTTATTTTCTTTGAAATATTGCTTGTATCATTGGCTGATGGTCGTAGTTTCATCTCTACATTATTGGCAAAACTCATGTTGATATTCCCCGATTTCCCCTGACCCGGAGCACCAAACAAACCGTTACTGTAATGGTTATAAATCACGTTCTTTTCCTTTCCTGAATCATCCGTATAGCTGTATGAATCCCAGTAGCCAAATCGGTGAGCTCCAAAGTCCGGCGTGGCACTCAAGCTTATTGTTGGGGTAAACATATGACGGATTGCCTCAATACGCTTTCCTCCAAGGAATGAGAGGGGCTTGTAAAATCCATACAGTTTAGTTGATGCACTGATGGATGCAGAGTAATTATACACGCGGTTAAAACCCCATACAGTGTCAATAACCTCTTTCTTCGAAGAGGCATCCCACTTCTTGTCAATCTTGCTGCTGTACCAGCGCTCCGCATAACTGACAGAAGGAGTAATGTTGATATACTTCAACAGATTAAAAGTAGCACTGACAGGTATATTATGTTGTACACCATTACGCCAGTCCTTTACCAATGAAGACTTAAAGAGCAGACTCTCTTTTGTATTGATACTATTACGGACATATCCTGAATAGCTCATTCTTATCTTCTCATACCATCGATCACTCCCGACCGCATTCTTACGCTTGAAGGGATAGATACTACTGGCTGTCAAGGTAAAATCAGGCAGAGTGAGACTCACACTCTTATCCTGCGAACGCTGACTCAAGCTGCTGCTCATCGACAAAGTAAGTGGATTATTTGGAAAACGCTGTGTTATATTGATGCTAGAACTCTTTGTATTGGAAGTAAATAGTTTAGGATCGTAATAACTGTTCAGGTTGTTTCGGTCATAACTGCTTGTAGAGAAATTGACACTAGCAGACAGAGTTCTGTAAGGATTGGCTTTTGGATCTTGTTGGTGCGTCCAGGCAATCCTGAAATCGACAGCCTGACTATAATCCGGCATATTCTTTTCACCACTTACAGTAACGATACGGGAAAGATTAAACGAGCCGTTGTATTTGTATTTACGCTTGTATCTGGAAGCTGCATTAATTCCCCAGGAACCCTTGGTGTACATTTCACCTGTGAGAGCCAAATCCATATAATCACTGATCGCAAAATAATATCCACCTTCCCGCAGCCCAAACCCCCGATTCATCTCATCTGCATAGGTGGGCACTATAATACCGGAAGAGTAGGTTTCTGAGAAAGGGAAAAAGCCAAAAGGTAATATTAAAGGGAGTGGAACATCTTCAAATACAAGATAGGCCGGACCGGTAACAATCCATTTCTTGGGGCGAACTTTTGCTCTTGTAAGATTAAAATAGAAGTGAGGATGTTCATGATTATCACAAGTGGTATATTTGCCATCAATCATAAAGAGATCATTATTGCTCTGTTTCTTTGTCTGATACCCGGTCACATAGCCTTCTCCTTGTTGAGTCACCACGTTATTGATAATACCTTTTCCTGTCTTAAAGTTATAGCGGATGCTTTCCGACTCATAGTCTGTCCCGTTATCATTAAATTTTGGCAACTGAACCCCTTTGCCGACAGAATCTTTTCGACTGTACGCATTTACGACGCTACTATCCATGTTCATACGGAGAATATCGGAGGTCAGCGTTTTATCTTTATATTTTACTGCACTGCTTTTATACATAAATGCAACTCCATCTGCAGTAAAAATGACAGAATCGGCTGATGTAAAACGCACATCAGCATCCAGCGCACTCTTCTTCTTAGCAGGAGTGGCAACGGAATCTTTCTTCAAAGTGAGTTTTGAGGAGTCGGCAGTCAAGCTGTCCGAAGGAATGGTTTGGCGCAAACTATCCGGCTGAAGCGAAGTACTGATAAGTGAATCTTGAGCGGAACCGTTTTGAGGTAAAGAAATGGTATCAATCTTTAGGACAGTAGCCTTTGTGGTGTCAGTTAGCAGCATATCAGTCACAGAGATACGCCCTTCCGCCTCTCGGAAAAGAGATAAAAAGAGGATAAATAACAGGAGCGTTATCTTATTATTCGGCATCTGTAGTTTATAATCTTACAATTAAGGTACAAAGCTACACATTTTAGAGCACATACGATTCGCGAATCAAGGCTAATTGCTCTTTTTCTATTAAAGAAAGAGCGAACACATGTCTTCAAATCGCTTAACCGAACCACTTCCATGTTTATGCATATTCTCTATCACCTTACTTAAAGACTTCTCTTTGTCTAACTTTGTTTTAGAAAAGAACTTGTCGGAAAAACAAATCAGTTTTTCTTCCAAAGATACCGGACACATATCTCTTGCAGGAAGAGGAAGTCCTTTTTTGAGAATATGATTATAACTAAGTCCGGAACCTGTGTGTCTTTCAGCAACCAATGCATGTCGGGGAAAACCTTCATTACGTAAAATCTCTGCGCCAAGATAGCCATGACAGATATAGGGATTCGTACCGAAGCAATGGATTGCCGGTGCATTGGTGAGGAAACAACCTATATCGTGCAACATAGCTGCCTCTTCAATAAAAGCAAGATCCATGTTATACTCCGGATGTTTGGCTGCCAGTTCCTGAGCTTTCTTAGTAACAGAGAGCGCATGATTCTCCATGATATGATAAACTTCACTTCCTTCAGGATAGTATTTCTTCAATAGATCTATTGGAATCATTCCTTCTAATTTATTCGTTTTGTTTAAAACCCGCGGCAATGATACAAAAAAAAGTAGATTAAGCCTTTGCTTTTACTTAAAAACCTATCTTTGTATTCATCATATTTATGCAAACAGATATCCTCCATGAGAAATCGTAACTCTTTTTATTGTTTTGTCATCCTTCTTGTTTTCTCACATTTGAGCTTTGCTCAGGAAGAAAATCCACTTCGTACCGGAGCTGACAGACTGGAGATCCTTCTTCCAATGATACAAGGGAAAAAGGTTGCATTAGTTGTCAATCAAACGTCTATTGTCGGTAGCAAACAGAAGCATCTGGTAGATACACTTCTGACACTCGGGATCCCTATTGAAGTCATCTTTGCTCCGGAACATGGATTCAGAGGTGAAGCAGATGCAGGCGAACTCATATCCGACTCCATGGATCCAAAAACCGGATTACGCATCATCTCTCTCTACGGAGCAAATAAGAAGCCTACGGCTGAACAGCTGAAAGGTGTTGATATTATATTGTTTGACATTCAGGATGTTGGCACCCGCTTCTATACCTATATCAGCACCCTGCACTATGTAATGGAGGCTTGTGCCGACTACCTCATTCCGTTGATTGTGCTGGATCGTCCCAATCCAAATGACTTTGTGGATGGACCGGTATTAGTCCAATCCATGCGCTCTTTTGTGGGGATGCATGAAATCCCACTCTTGCATGGATTGACTGTGGGCGAACTGGCGTGTATGATCAATGAAGAAGGGTGGTTACAAAAGCAGAATTGTCCCCTTACAGTTATTCCTGTATCAGGTTGGAAACATGGAGATCCGTATGAACTACCGATCAAACCATCGCCCAATCTACCCAATCAAACAGCTATCCGCCTCTATCCTTCCCTCTGTTTTTTCGAAGCGACTCGTGTGAGTGTGGGAAGAGGCACCCCTTCTCCTTTTCAAGTTATCGGTTATCCCGATAAGCGGTACGGCTTATTTAAATTTAAACCAAAACCAACAAAAGGAGGAGATATGCATCCTCTTCAAAAAGGGAAAACCTGTTATGGAATGGATTTGCGGGAAGAAAAGATTGCAGGAGGACTGGATCTTAGCTACTTTCTTCGGTTTTACAAACTTTCAGAGCAAGGAAAAGACTTCTTTAGCAGCCCGGAGTTTTTCGACAAGCTGGCTGGCACACCGGAATTGAGACATCAAATCATGGAAGGGAAAAGTGAAGAAGAGATTCGCGCTTCATGGCAACCTGCCCTCTCCAGATACAAAGAGATGAGAAAGAAGTACCTCATTTACAAGTAATGCCATAAAAAAAGGCAGTCACTTTATGTAACTGCCTTTTCCGTGACCTCGGAGGGACTCGAACCCTCGACCCATTGATTAAGAGTCAATTGCTCTACCAACTGAGCTACAAAGTCATTTCGCTTTTGCGGTTGCAAAGGTACTACTAAAATCTATTCATGCAAATTATTTAATGACTTTCTTCACTATTCAGCACCTTCAAAGTCAAAATCAAAATCAAAGTCTCCGTCTGAGTCATCACCCGAAAAGCTTTCCATATCTCTCCTGTCTCGTTTTGTCGGTCGTCCGGTACCACGGGCACGGTCCACAAAACCTGTCAGTCTGGCATTTTCCAGTACCTGCAACTGATCCTTGGTTGTGACATCTTTCAGATAATCAGGTACCAGCTTGGCACCTACTCTCCGATCGATCAGTCCCACAACCTGAAAAGAATAAGTAATCGGAGGCTTGCGTACCTGCACCACATCACCCAGCTTTACATTACGTGATGCTTTTGCGGGCATATTCTGAATCATGATGCGGCCTCTTTTGCAAGCTTCTACAGCAATGGTGCGGGACTTAAAAATCCGGGTCGCCCACATCCACTTATCAATCCGCACCTCACTCTTTTCCATTCAGTCTGCAATTATTTATTATTGTATTGATTCA
>DATCIB010000026.1:0-4388 GCA_036508045.1 Bacteroidales bacterium | reverse complement strand
GCTACAATTTCTCTTTTCCATATATTCTTTTTTTAATGATGCAACAAAAGTAGGCAGCATCGAATTCTCTCACAATACTTTTTCGGTGAATAGGTTGAAAAATACAGGTGAATGATATATTTGATACGGCGAAAAGTTTCTGATTTCATACTTTCAGGATTTGGAAAGACTATTGTGAGAATCCCGGTATTCCTGTGGTGTCATACTTGTCATTGTTTTAAACAGGCGGTTGAAGTAGGAGTGATTTTCAAACGAAAGAGCATATGCGACATTCTTGATGGGCATATCATTGAAGGCGAGTATAAGTTGCGCTTTCTCAATCTTCTTGTGGTTAATGAATTGTAGAGGCGTACTTCCTGTCTCTTTCTTGAATAGTTTGATCAGATGGTCTTCTGAGAGATTGCAACTTTCCGCCAACTGATGAATGGTGATTTTCTCATATATCTTTTTACGAATGATTGCCAGCACGTTTTGAATCCGGTTGTCAGTCACGTTTGTTTTGGGTTTGGCATCTTTCATAAATCGCGAAAATAACTGATAGATGATCCCCCTTGATTCAATCTGATGGAAGAACATCCGCTGTTTATTCCTCAGAATATTTTGAATGAGGGTCGGATTATTATCATAGGTATTTGGATCTGATTGTTTGAGTTTCATTGCCGGGTTGATTTCGCATAGTCTCTTTACCAGACTCAGATCCATCTCTTTTGCCGCGACTTCTACAGGGAAATCCCAATCCTCGAAGAAACTTGTTTTTGAACGTGTATCTTCGTATATATGGAGATAATAGTGTCCGAAATACGAATCACACTGATAGCTGTGCACCGTAAATGCAGGAATCAAATAGAGATGATTTACTTTCAGTTCTTGAACTCCTGAAGGAAGTATTACACGGGCATGCCCTTCCGATACATAGTACAACCGTGTGAACGGACTACTAATATCCTTCCAGTTCCAGTCGGCATTGTGTGTAGCAAGTCCGACATTCAACAACAAAAGATTTAAACTGTCTACAGAACCTGTCATAATGGGTATGTCGATATAATGAATGCGAATATACTAAAGAATCAGATAATTACATTAAATATATCGATTTTGTTCTATTACTCGTCGAATTTGTATACATGCCGTTCCGCTTTTATACTCTACATTTGCACCATAATCATTTGTCTTACTTCTCAGAATATACCTGGTAGCAAAGAATGATTCGTCTCGGTAAAAACTTTAAATGTATTAGTGATGAAAAGCAAAATAGTACTGTTGCTCTCTTCTTTCTTTTTTACAGTCGGCACTGTTCTTGCACAGGACTTCCCTGTGAAGGTTTCCGAACAAAATGAAAAGATGATGCAGGGGAAATTTGAACCTACCTGGGAATCTTTGAAGCAGTATGAAGCTCCGGAATGGTTCAGAAATGTAAAATTTGGAATCTGGGCGCATTGGGGGCCACAATGTGTGGAGGGAACTGGCGATTGGATGGCTCGTTTTATGTATGAAGAGGGTTCCTCTCAGTATAATTATCATGTAAAGAATTACGGACATCCTTCTATATTTGGTTTCAAGGATATCATCCATGTCTGGAAAGCAGAGAAATGGGATCCGGAGAAGCTGGTGACATTTTATAAGGAGATTGGGGCGCAATATTTCTTTGCAATGGGTAATCATCATGACAATATGGACCTGTGGGATAGTAAATACCAACCTTGGAACTCTGTGAACATGGGGCCCAAGAGAGATATTATCGGAGAATGGGCGAAGGCTGCACGGAAAAATAAACTTCCTTTTGGTGTCAGTATTCATGCTGCACATGCATGGCTTTGGTACGAGACTTCACAAAGAGCTGACAAGAAAGGTGATAAGGCCGGTATTCCTTACGATGGGAATATGACCAAAGAAGATGGCAAAGGAAAATGGTGGGAAGGTTATGACCCGCAAGATCTTTATGCGCAGAATCACCCTTTGAGCAAAGAAAGTGAAAACATCAATAAGATTCATTCACAGTGGGGTTGGGAAAACGGAGCGACAATACCTTCAGAGAAGTATTGCACCAACTTCTACGAACGTACGGTTCAGATGATCAATAAATATAATCCGGATTTGCTTTACTTTGATGATACAACATTGCCTCTATATCCCGTCAGCGATGCCGGAATGAAGATTGCCGCTCACTATTACAACCATAGTATGGCTACGCACAAAGGAAAGATGGAAGCGGTCTTGTTTGGCAAAATTCTGACGGATGAACAAAAAGATGCATTGACGTGGGATGTTGAGAAGGGTGCTCCTGATAAGATTCAGGAAGAGCCATGGCAATCCTGTTCCTGCATTGGAGGATGGCATTACAACACCTCAATTTATGAGAATAATAACTATAAGTCTGCCGCGAGTGTCATCAAACTGTTGATTGATATTGTCAGTAAGAACGGAAATTTGCTGCTAAGTGTCCCGGTTCGCGGAGATGGTACCATTGACGAGAAGGAAACTGCAATACTTCAAGGTATCGGTGAGTGGATGAAGGATAATAAGGAATGTATCGTTGATACCCGTCCCTGGAAGGTCTTTGGAGAAGGACCTATCGCTGAGTCGTCAAACCCAATCAATGCGCAAGGATTTAACGAGGGTAAGATTGAAAGAGCAACTGCAGAAGAGATCCGCTTCACACAAAATAAGAAGACACTGTATGCATCACTTCTTGCATGGCCGGTCGCCAGAGAAGTAACGATCAAATCCCTGTCTGAGAAAAGTAACCTATACCCCGAAACAATAAAGAAAGTCGAATTGCTTGGTTATGGAAAGGTTCCATTTACCAGAACAAATGTCGGACTTGTGATTGAATTACCGGAAAAGAACGTGAACAAAATATCACCGGTATTTAAGATTACCAGATAGACTGGTAATGAATTCTTAGTAAAGTTGGGCTGCTTCGATGTATCGGGGTGGCCCTTTCTTTTCTCTACACGTCAATACAGGCTTTCTTTGCCTGAGAGTGCTGAAACTGCCGTGCAATCCGATACAGCTTTCCATCTTTCAATAACCGTGCTCCTGTCTGCTTGAAGTGAAACTTAATATGTTTCTCTATACATTGTCGGCGTATATCCAGTACCCATTCATAGTCGCAGACTCGTGCATCATTGCCGGATTCGCCACCCAATGTGATTCCTCTGATCTCATCTGTCAGATAGGGAAGCAGGTGAATAGGCCCGAGCAAGGGTTCGCAGACAATCTCTTTGTGCTTGATAGGAGCTGCATTAAACAGTGGTAAACGATAATCTGCCATTGCTTGATTTTCCACTGTGCAACAGATTGTAACATTTTCGTACCCTTCACCCCAATCATCGGGAATGCACTCTTTAAAGCGATGAATCCGTTTTGTAATAAAAAGGAAATGCAGATCACTCCGTAGCCGCATCATTTGCCAAGCTTCAGCTCTCCATGCATCTGCTTCTTCCACTAAGAAGTCTGACGTAAAACAGGTATAGACGATCTTATCCGGGGTGAGTTTGTACGTTTTCTTTCGCGTGAGTTTAAGAGGGATGTCAAAGTCTGCAGTTTTGTATACCACGGTACTATCATGTCCATGCTTTGCATCTCCCCGATACACATAGCAGTTCGCACATCCCGGACTAATTTTATGACACCCATGCCATGGATTCCAGATACTCATGTTGCAGTCTTTTAGTGATACAAAGATATCTGCTATTTGTTGAAAGTCATACTTGCACAGAGATATTTCTTTTGCGGAACAGAAATCTTAGAATCGGTGTTTTAGAACAATCCCTGTCAGTGAAGTTGGATCTGAAATACTTTGCTGACAGGGTTATTTATTATTGCTATGGCAGAAAAATACAACTTTTGGTTCTTTCAATCGGCCTTAGAAGGTATTCAGGGCCTGTTTTATCTTGCCTGAAAAACGTCCTTATGTTATTGCAAAAACATACGGGAAGCTTTGCACTTTCATACAATAGAAATTGGAATAACAACCTGAAGAAATTTTCCTCCGATGCCTATCCCTTTTGGATTGCATTCTGATCTTTTTGGCGCAGGATGAAAAAACGACATTTAGAACAATTTGAGTCTTCGCAAACTGTCGATGCTATACTTTCTTTTTATACATTTCTTTCTGTTCCTTCGTCATTGTCTTGTAAGAAAGAATGTGCCAACTGACCGCAATAGCAAGGACAATCAGCAGGACTTTTAGCAGGATCGGTTCCACAATCCATATCGCACAGTTGAGCAAGGTAATTATTTCTTGGCAGCAGCCATTCTTGCATACATTTCTACCATGGCGGCCTGAGTCAATACCGATTTGAAACGGTCCTTGCTTTCGCCACTCCAGTCCTGGTTAAATAGTCCGGTCTCTTCACGCATATGTGTCCACGCATAATCCAGAC
>DATCIB010000025.1:0-2508 GCA_036508045.1 Bacteroidales bacterium | reverse complement strand
GTGATGCGATTCGAACGCACGACCACACGCCCCCCAGACGTGTACTCTAAACCGGGCTGAGCTACACCCCGAGAAATCGAATGCAAAATTAGGAAAAAAGTATAAGAAAGCAAACTTCGGGAGAAACTTTATTCACTTTTGCGGGAAGATAGTGCCAGTATACTTGCTGTGACTGATAAAGAGAGAGGCTATCCGAATGCCGGACAGCCTCTCTTATAGTCTGTTATCTGTATTGAGATCAGATCTTTGCCAATGTCATTGTCAGCAATTCCCAGAATCTCTCTACCGTTGCGATATCTACTTTCTCATCGGGTGAGTGTGGGTGACAGATCGTTGGCCCGAAGGATACCATGTCCAGTCCCGGTGCTGATGATCCTATGATACCGCATTCCAAACCGGCATGAATGGAGCCGACGTTTGGTGCTTTGCCATACATCTTTTCATAGTTGGCTTTCAGGGCTTTCAGAATCTTAGAGTCCGGATTGGGATCCCATCCCGGATAATCTCCTTCAAAGGCTACTTTTGCTCCGGTAATGGCAAAGGCGCTTTCGATAGAGGAACAGATATAAGGGCGACGCGATTCACTGGAGCTTCTGGCTAGTAGCAGGACGTGCATCTTTCCTCCGCCAACTTCTACGATGGAGAGGTTGTCAGACGATTCGACGGTGGTCGGCATAAGTGGAACCATTCGTTCTACTCCATTGGGACAGGCATTTATTGCTTGAATGATGCTGTCTTGGATCTCTTCGGGAATGATAAACTCAGGCATGGCGCATTTGGAAGCGTCAAAGCCGAGCTTGCTCATGTCTTCTATACCTTCGTATTCGTCCACGAGCATGTCTTCGAAGTCATCAACCATTTCCAGGAAGGCTTCTTCGTTCTCCGGTTGCAGGGTCACAATGGCGTAGGCGTCGCGTGGGATGGCATTGTGCATATTTCCTCCTTGTGCAGAGGAAAGGCACATATCTAATTCTGCAACAGCGTCTTTGAGAAAACGGAACATCTCTTTGTTGGCATTGGCTCTGCCTTCGTGGATCTCAACGCCTGAGTGACCGCCTCTTAGTCCGGTCAAAGCGATCTTATAGGCAATGTCGCCTTCCGGAGCGGCTTCTTCTTTGTATTCGAGGTTGATATTTACATTGGTACCTCCGGCACATCCTACACAGATGTCACCTTCTTCTTCTGTGTCGAGATTGAGCAGAATGTTACCTTCCGCAAATCCGGGCTGGAGTCCGAAAGCTCCAAACATACCGGTCTCTTCATCTACCGTAAAGAGGGCTGCCACCGGACCGTGTACCAGATCTTCTGCTTCGAGTACTGCCATAGCTGCGGCAACACCGATTCCGTTGTCTGCTCCTAGTGTGGTGCCTTTTGCTTTTACCCATCCACCGTCAATGATGGTCTGTATCGGATCTTTCTCGAAGTCATGTATGGTGTCATTGTTTTTCTGCGGCACCATATCAATGTGCCCTTGCAGGATAACAGTTGGCTTCTCTTCCATTCCCGGAGTTGCGGGCTTCTTGATAAACACGTTTCCCATCTCATCTTGTTTGGTTTCCAAACCGAGCTCCTTGCCGAAGTTCACCAGAAAATCAGAGACTGCTTTCGTATGGGCGGAAGGACGGGGTATCTGCGTCAATGAATGAAAATTCTTCCAAAGTGCCTTGGGAGATAGTGATAAGATTGTTTCCATGTTACATATTATTTATTTGTTAATGGTAAGATTAAGACGGCGATAAAGCCTAATACAATCATCATGATGGCATTGGTGGCGTGTACCAGCAAAGCAAAAGCGGCAGCTTGAGGACCTCCGATGCCAAACATGACCAGCGTGTTGATAATCATGAAATGCCAGGTACCGATGCCTTGGGGCACCGGTATAATAACACCGAGGCTTCCCATGATGTAGAGTGTAAGCCCATTCATCATGGTGAGATCTGATGTGAAATCAAAGGCAAACATATAGACATAGAACTGGAAGAAATAGCATCCCCAGATCAGAACTGTATCGGCCATGAAAAGGGGTTTGTTGTTCAGCTTTAAAATAGAACTGATCCCGTTGTGGAAGTTTGCCCAGATCATCTTCACATGCTCTTGAAGGGATAGCTTCCGCATAATGATAAACCGGATAAAGAAGATCAGGAGGATCATGGCGACTATTCCTGCCACAATCCAGGTGCCCGGTATCTTTTCAAGCAGGTAGGAACTCTGAAAGTTATTCACGAAGAAGGTATGGAAATCGCTCCATTGAATCGTAATGCCGATGGCGAAGAAGGCAAAGACGGTCAGGAAATCAAAGATCCGTTCGCTGACTACCGTGCCGAGTGAGGTCGAGAAGGGGATCTTTTCGTATTTATCCAATACACGGCAACGGTAAAACTCTCCAAGACGTGGGAGTACCGCATTCATGAAATAGAGACTGAAGATAGAAAAGAGAGTGTTGAGGAATCCGGGCTTCTTGCCTACTGCTTCGAGTTGCATCTGCCAGCGATGGGCTCTGAAGACGTT
>DATCIB010000024.1:0-7590 GCA_036508045.1 Bacteroidales bacterium | reverse complement strand
ATCTAATTACAACGACCAACAGAAATCATCTGTACTTGACGATGACAGTCGTCCAATTGGATCCGTCATTATTATCACGACAAAATCAGGAAGAGGTGCGCGGGACAGGACGGATCAAAGCACCTATTTCACAGAACTGCTGGGCGGCTCCATTCCCAAGAACTTCTATGTGCCAAAGTACTATCCAAAAGACCCGATTGATCAGATCAACTATGACGGAAAGCACGTCTATTACTGGAACCCCGCGTTGCTGACAAATGGAGAGCAAGACGTGGAAGTCACATTCCCGGTTGGTGCTTACATGAAAGGGAACCTGCAACTGGAGATAGAAGGAACTGACCTGAACGGTCACATTGGCACATTCAGACAGGATATTCATCTCAAACAATAAGCAAATGAGAAAAATTATCCTTGCTTTGCTTCCATTACTGGCAGGGTGTACTAATGTACAAAACAAAGAAAAGCATTCGGAAAAGTAAGTAGGGTCTGTCTCTATTTTCAGGAACGGATAAAAGCACCAAAGTGCAAAATCTTCTCGCTATTTGCCTTATTAAAAAGGAGATGCTCAAAGTCTTTCTGTTTTCTTTTCAAATCAACGGTTTTAAGTAGCCCTTCTGTTCTATTGGTATCATAAATCATAGGTTTTAAAAAGCAGTGTTACCCTTTGTTCGAGTGCTTTACTTTGGAACTTTGACGTATATTGCAAAAGCAACTCCTTGTTCAAGTCTTCATGCATATAGTCTTCATCCAGACGCAACTCCTGCAATTCCTGCTCATTGTTGTAAAATGGATAAAGATAAAGCAAATCAAGTAAAGCTTTTTCCGGTGTGGCAAACTGTATTGTCCTGTTATCGGCCATTGGCTTGAGGTCAAATCCGAACATCAAGCTCTCTTTTTCTGTCTTGTAGGAATATTCACCGAAATCATTTGCAAAAGAGGTTGTTTTCAGTGATGTCACACTGGTAATTTGCACGACTGCCTCCGGTATCATCCCATAAAACGATAAAGCTGTGTGCAGACTGATATAAGACGGTTTGTAGATCCTGTTGGCAAAATAGAGGGAATAGCCCGGCTTACTTTTGTATTCCGGGAAAGCGAAATAACCTTGACGTAAACGCGCAAGATATCCTTTCTTCACCCAACGGGTCAAGTTATTCCGGTCAAAATCAGGCTTCCATGCATATATCTGGTAGATATTAAAGCATGCAAAGTCGAACATTCTACTCTTAAACTCCAAGAAATTCATTGTGCTTTATTTCTATTATGCTGCAAATATAATGCATTATAGAAATAGAAACATACAAATGGCAAGAAAACTATATGTAAATTGATTATTGTGTGTAACAGGAAGAAATGTCTTCTTTATCAGGAAGTAAAGTTTATCGCTTCCCGACACATTATTCGTTCTGAAGCACGGAATAGTTATTCTGTGCCACGGAATAGCTGTTCCGTGGCACAGAATAGCTATTCCGTGCTTCAATATAACTATTGCATCCTTACTGCTGACTTTTATCTACTGGTCAAATTGACTTTTACAACTGACTCCAACGGAAAAGAATAGTGTATGAAATAACATGCCGGAGCAAACATTCTTGTAAGCTTTTTTGTTGGAGCAAGTTGGAGCGAACTCTTGCAAGATGCCCGAGAAGGTATTGTAGATGGGTGCTTGGTGCACTTGGTGCATTGAAATCAAGGTATCTGCCCTTTTGCAAAACGAAAATAAAAAAATAAAAATGACCGGATGATTTGAATGGGTTTATTCCTTCGGATTGTATTGGATTAGTGGTTCCTTTTTTGTATCTTTGAGGAATCAGAAATACTGTTACGGCGAGCTCTGTATGGGGCTCGCCGCTTTTTTTTTACTTAAAAACCGGATCAAATGATGAATGTCTCCGTGTATCGCGGCAGTTCGAAGAAACAGCTTGTCTTTGTTCGTAATCAATCGGTTGCGGATGTGCTGAGGGATTTTAAAAGTGGAGTGTATCTCAATCCGGAAGATGATCTTCCACTGTTTACCTTCGCGGCTTCTTTTAATGGAGGTCGGGTGAAAACAAAGATGGAGGGTTACAACGGATTGGTGGCTCTGCATGTGCCAGGACTTGCCTGGAAAGAGTTGGCGGAGATGCGCGAAAAGGTTTCCCGAGAGCCAAATACATTTGCAGCTTTTGTGACCAGGGATGGGAAAGGTCTTGTGATTCTTGTCGCGGTGACTCGTCCGGATGGTTCGTTGCCGGAAGCGTCGGAGGAGGCGATGGATTTTCATCAGAGAGCATCGATTAGAGCGGGTATTTACTATGAGCAACTTCTGGGTGTGACGTTTCGGCAGGAAAGAAATCTGCTGGTTGAATTGACTGAAGCGACCGTGGATAAAAAGCTTTTTTATAATCCGGAATCTGAAGTGCTGCTGGTGGCTTCAAAGAGTGATTATGAACGTAAGCCGGAACAGTTGATGCGCGACCGGGCTGGTGCGGTGATTTCCTTTGCTCACCTGCAGATAGGTGAGGTACGTGACCTGGAGGTGCGACGAGCTTTTGAAAGGGCGTACTCGAATGCGCTGGAAGTGGAATCTTTTGCGGAGGGAAATCGTTTTCAGTTTGCCCATGCACTGGGGTATTATTGTTGTCTGTCAGGAATTCCGGAGGGGGAAGCGCTGCCTCTGGCTTTAAATCGCTGCGTGACGACTTTGTTCACGAAAGAGGATGTGAAATTTTCGCTGCGTGTACGCTACAAGCAGTATGAAATGAATCAGGGTTCAAATGATGGCGTGTCGCGGGTGGAACGGGAGACGAGACGTTTGGAACAGTTTATCCGGCGTGAGTGCCGGGTGCGGCGTAACTTGATCCTGGAGGATATTGAGTTTCGTTACGCGGAACAGTCGAATTATGAGTGGAACTCATTGCGGGATGCGCATCTTTGATGCGAATGTGTTTTCTAATAGTCCGAATACGACGCGATTGAAACTAAGCACTTGCGCGTTGTTGAATATCGACGAACTGGATACCATTCAGCGGTATGATCAGGAGGTGGTCAAAGAGTTGTTCACCACGTTTAACATCAATATCCGGACTTCTCCGGAGCGACCTTCACGCAACTTCGTGCGTCATGCTTCCTTCTTTGGGACGACAAATCATCTGGATATTCTGACGGATTATACGGGTAGCCGCCGTTATCTTTGCAACGAGGTGACGGGACCGATAAACTTTAACTTTGTGATCGATTACAAACAGCTGTACGCTCAGGCTTGGGACATGGTCAAGAATAATTTCCGATATTACTTTAACGCGGAGGACAACGAACGGGTGGAGCTGCAGAATCAGCGTTTCATGGAGACAGATGCAGACATGGATTTGTTTTATGATTCTTTCCGCAAACCGGAAGAAGGGGAAGATGGCGAATATCTCTCCGCGGCTCAACTGGCGGCAACCATTCATGGTAAAACAAAAATAGCTGTGAGCAGGACCATGATCCGGAAGCTGGGACATAACCTCAAGTCCTTGAAATATGAGTTCCGAAAATATAGTGGACAAACGCAGTATTACGTGGTGCTTCGGTAAAGAAGTAAATGACTCATCTGAGAAAAAACTCTATATCGTATTGCATATAAGACAAAATAATCCTATTTTTGTTCGATATGCAATACGATATACGAATAAACAAGTCATCTAACGCTGAAAGACGTAAATAGAACTCGTCCCAATCTGAAAGAGTCTACTATGAGAGTGATTCACCTCAATAATATTCAATACATGTATAACAATATAAAGCAAACCGGGGAAAACGGGCAGTTATTCTGGAAATCAAGAGATCTCTCTTCAGCAATGGGGTACTCCGAATACAGCAAGTTCAAACGTGTGTTGGAAAAAGCAATCCCTGTTTGTCTGGAAAACGGCAACAAAATTGAAGATCATTTCGCCCAAGCGAGCGACATGATACAAACGGGGAAAGGTGCGTCTCGTGAAGTGACAAACTATCATCTTTCCGGATATGCATGCTTGCTTATTGCTATGCAGGCAGATGGGAAAAAAGAAGGAGTAAAATCAGCCAGAGAATATTTCTCCGGTAAAATCGAAAACTCGCAAAACATTGATATTCGGGAGAATGCAGACATCATCTTCTATTCTAATCCTGAAGGGAATCTAAGAATAGAACTCACCTTTGACGGAGAGACATTCTGGACTACGCAGAAACGAATGGCTGATATTTTCAGTGTTGAAGTACAAACAATCAACTATCATCTTTCAGAAATATTCAAGAGCCGAGAACTAAATAAGTATTCAGTTATTAGAAAAATTCGAATAACTGCTTCTGATGGAAAAGAGTATGAGACAATGTTCTATAACTTAGATGCTGTCATAGCTGTGGGCTATCGGGTAAACTCTAAAAAAGCTACACAATTTCGTATTTGGGCGACTCAGGTATTAAGTGAGTATATACGCAAAGGGTTTGTGATGGACGATGAGCGTTTCAAAAAAGGTGATAAATGGAGTGAAGAACATTTCGAATTACTTTTGGAACGGATTCGAGATATTCGAGCTTCGGAACGAATGATGTATCTGAAAATTACAGATATTTATGCGACAGCCGATGACTATCAGAATGAATCCAATACTACCAAAGAGTTTTACTCAAAAGTACAGAATAAATTACATTGGGCAATAACAGGAAAAACGGCTGCGGAAATTGTATATTCTCAGGCAGATGCATCCAAAATTAACATGGGATTGACAACTTGGTCTCTTGCTCCAAAGGGAAAGATCTTAAAATCAGATACTGCTGTTGCAAAAAACTATCTTTCAGAAAATCACATGAAGGAACTGAATCAGATTGTCTCTGCATACCTGGATTTAGCTGAGAATAGAGCAAAACGGAGAATCTCAACATCAATGGAAGACTGGGCTAAATTTTTAGATAGCTTTCTTGATTTATCATCATACCCTATTTTATTGGATAAAGGACGAATAAGCGCAGAACAAGCAAAAATTAAAGCTTTTGAAGAATACAATAAATACAAAGTGATTCAAGATCAAAACTATTTAGGAGATTTTGAAGAACAAAGAAGGCATATTGAGGAGATAGAAAAATCCAACCCGTGACAGGTTGTCACGGGTTGGATATGTACTCAATCAAAAGACTGTGATTGATGATAAGATCATCACACTAATTATTGCGGTCTATTTGCGCTTTTCTCCGAAATCTTCTTGCTGACGTTCTACCTCTTTCAACTTCAATTCGTTGACTTGCTGACGTAGCTGTTCGATCTCCCGGTCTTTATCATCGTAGGAAAGTGTACTGCTTTGTTTGACATTATCCTGATTGCCAATCAAAGATGCTTCTTTGACTGAGAAGATGGAGGGGTGAACTGCCGGCAGGGATTCAAATTCGAGAGTGGCGCTCATCGGCATCTGCGATCCTTTGTGTGCTACTTCCGCCATCACTTTAATCTTGCCGGAAGTCATCGTAGACTGAATCAGAGCTGGTGCTGTGCCCCATACTACTTCACGCGGGTTGGCTCCTATACTTTCGTCTCCCAGCAGGCGTCCTTCACCGGTCACGGTGAATCTGACCTGGTAATTATTCAGTCGTTTGATATTTCCGGCACGGTCGGCAATGCCTGCGACGACAACGACACAATCGGATCCGTCTGCACGAAGACTTGTCTGTTCGTTATCAAGCCAAAGTACCAACTTGGAGGGACGACGTGCAGGATATACAGTGTCTGTGGCTACAACAACACCATTGATCACTCCTTCTGCCAGCAGATAGACGTTGGCTTGGTTTCTGTTCGCTTTCACATCCATAAAGCTATACACATTCTCAAAAGTAATGATGGGTGAAGGCATTCCTTGGTCTGTTTTCTCCCGTTTATGAACAAACTGCTTGCCTCCTTTGAAGTAAGTCAGACGCACCTCTTCGCAATTGGAATACACCTGCACATCTTTATCAGAGAAAGGATCCATGTCATGGGCGATATATACCATCGGTCCGGTCTCGGCAATCAGATCACTCTTCACAGGAGAACGTTGAGACATGAACATGTAATAGGAATATTTTGGTTGACGGAATCCATCCATGATGCCTCCGTAGAATGGATCGGGATGATATCCGCGCTGATGGTCAAAGGAATGCCACAAGGCTCCTCCAAAATGCTGACGGCTTTGACGATAGAGATTGTCAATGCAGGTGTAGCGATAGGATGGATTGGCATAGTGGGTTGCCTGAACCAACATGGGTGCTTCACCCCAGGCACGGCTGACACGACTCGGAGAGTTGTGCGAGTTCCAATCATCAACACAGTCGCCAAACTCACGGGTAAAATAACAACGGTTGGGATCTTTGGCTTTGCCCGAAGCATCACTTCCTGTATTGGGATGGCAGAAATGAATCATATAATTTTCACTTCCACGCGCCATCTCATCACATGCACAATAGCAATAGGGATATGGATATTCTTCTTCCACAACCTTCTTCGTATTCTTGGCAAAGTCTGCCGGATAACTGGTTTCATTCAAGATTGGCTCCCAAAGGAAGACGGAAGGGTGATTGCGGTCGCGACGTACAATGTTACGGATATCGGTATAGACCATTTGCTCGAAAGAAGGGGCACTGTTCCAAAACTGCCACCCGGGAGTATTGACGATCACAAACAGACCGAGTTCGTCGCAAGCATCCATGAAAGAAGGATCTTGAGGATAATGGGCATTACGGATGATTGTCATACCGGCATCGCGGAGTTTCTTGGCATCTCTCCAATGCAAACTGTTGGGCAATGCATTGCCCAACATGGCAAAGTCCTGATGGCGGTTGGCACCAATCAGTGGATTGGGATAGGGTTTGCCATTGAGCCAAAAGCCATCCAGCCCTTTAAACTCAATGCTTCGGATTCCCATACGTTGCATATATCCATCTACTATTTTGTTTCCTTTTCCCATCACAGCTACCTCCATCTGATACAGATGGGGCGTTTCGGGTGACCACAGATCAGGGTTCTTTACTTTAATCTGAGCAGTCACAGTGGTGGTTTTCCCTTGTGCAATGGTACAATTGCGATTGGTATAGATTACTTTCTTTCCGGTTCTATCCTTCAGGATAAATGCAACTTTGCCTGAAAACGGAACAGTCGTCTCATTCTTAAGCTGTAGTTTGACAGTCACCAATGCGGATTCTTCCGATACTTTGTCGTAAGAGATAAATAATCCGCCACCGGCAACTTCTCCTGCAAGGTTCGGATCTGTAATATACACCGGGTTGTGGGCTATCAACCAACAATCGCGGTAGATACCTCCGGAGTAGGTGAAGTCAAGCACATCCTGCGCTTTTCCGGGAGGATAGGCAGGATCATCACTATTGTCTGCCCATACGGCAATCACGTTTTCTTTGTCGAAGGATAAAAGGTTGGTGACGTCAATGATCACAGGCAGGAAACCTCCGAACTGCTCTTTGACGAGCTGTCCATTGATATAAATCCTGGATTTCCCCATGATTGCTTCAAAATGAAGAAAGAGTTTCTTCCCTTTCAAGGAAGCATCGGGGGTAAAATGTTTGCGATACCAGGCTTCACCCTGATAATTGATACATCCACTGGCTTCTGTA
>DATCIB010000023.1:0-4356 GCA_036508045.1 Bacteroidales bacterium | reverse complement strand
ACATATTTCCACAATTCTGTCCGATTGCAGACTAATGCCGGTTGTTTCCAGATCAAAGAAAATAATCGGTTTTTTCAGTTCCAATTTCATACCTTCCAATTAATCATTAAGCATCATTGGCATCAGTAAAGTCAGCAACACCTCATTCTCTTCATTCTCAGAAGGAAGTATGATACCGGCACGTGACTGATCAGCCAATTCGAGCACCACTTCACTCGAAGGAATATTATTGAGAAGCTCTACCAGGAAGGTTGCTTTAAACCCGATCTTTAGTGGATTGCCATCATATTGACAAGAAATAGTCTCTTCGCCGGAGGTTGAAAAGTCAAGATCCTGAGCAGTGATCATCACATTGTTATCCTGGAAGAATAGTTTGATAAGGTTGGTCCCCTGGTTGGAAAATGAAGACACACGTTTCACAGAATTCATCAGTGAAACACGATCCACAATCACCTTATTCGGATTATTTTGAGGTATTACCGAGTTGTAATTCGGAAAACGGCCATCAATCAGGCGGCAGGAGAGTCGGTAACTAGACAAGATAAACACAGCATTTTTATCATCGAAGCCAACCTTTATGCTACCCTCTTCTTTCGGAAGGATATTCTTCAGCAGGTTCGCTGGCTTTTTAGGAAGGATAAACGATGTTTTCATCTCACTGTTTACCCCTGTTGTTGTATATTTTACCAGTTTGTGTCCATCAGAAGCCACCATGGTAACACCTTCCGGTGCCATATCAAAATAGATACCATTCATGACCGGTCGCAGTTCATCATCTGCAGAAGCAAATATCGTACGAGTGATTCCCTTTAAAAGTTGCTGAGCATTCGGCGTAAACCAAGTTGCATTTTCCTTCACATCATTCAGCTTTGGATATTCTTCACCGTTTTGCCCTACAAAACAATACTTTCCATAAGGTGAGATAAGCGTAACTGCCATGGACTCTTTATCAATGTCAAAAGTCAGTGGCTGTTCCGGAAAATCCTTCAACGGATCAAGCAGTTGTTTGGCTGATAGAGCGAAAATACCTTCGCCTTCCGGATTTAGTACTTCCATAGAGGTGACCAATGTTGTTTCTGTATCTGAAGCAGTCATTGACAAAGCGGCACCTTCCAGCCTGAAAAGAAAACTATCCAGGATTGGAATGGAGGTCTTTGAATTGATCACGCGACTAATAGCTTGCAAATGGCTCAGAAGTGCTGAGCTTGATACTGTGAATTTCATTCTCTTATAATGTTTAGATACAACGATAATAGCTTTTATACATTCAACAAAGATACAAAAGTTCTTTATTCAAGTGATACAAATTATTTTTTATTTTTCAACAACCGACCAATTAGCTCTCAAGATCATCCAGCCACATCTTATACACGGCATCACTTGGCATCCGCCAGTCGCCACGCGGCGAGAGATTGATAGACCCCACTTTCGGACCGTCGGGCATACAGGATCTCTTGAATTGCTGCGAGAAGAAACGCTTGTAGAATATCCGGATCCATTTCAGAATCGTGTCAACCTCATAGTAGTCCTTGAAAGCGATCGTGGCAAGATAAAGTATCTTTTTGGGAGCAAACCCGAAACGGATCATGTAATAGAGAAAGAAATCATGCAATTCATACGGGCCCACCAGGTCCTCCGTCTTCTGTGCAATGCCACCCTCTTCGTTCGCAGGTAGCAGTTCGGGACTCACCGGTGTATCGATGATATCAAGCAGCGTCTCTTTTGATGTGGCATCCATCTGATTATCGGCTACCCAGCGTACCAGAATGCGCACCAGTGTCTTTGGTATCGAACTGTTTACAGCATACATCGACATGTGGTCACCGTTGTAGGTAGCCCAGCCCAAGGCCAATTCGGAAAGGTCACCGGTGCCAATCACCAATCCATTGCATTGATTGGCCACATCCATGAGTATCTGCGTGCGTTCGCGGGCCTGTGAGTTTTCATACGTCACATCGAGCACCTTCGGGTCATGACCAATATCTTTAAAGTGTCCCAATACTGCCTCCGAGATTGAAATCTCACGCATTGTTACCCCCAGATCCTTCATAAGGTTCAGCGCATTGGAATAGGTACGATTCGTCGTGCCAAATCCTGGCATTGTGATTCCCTGGATGCCTTTACGATCCAGACCTATTCTGTCAAAAGCCCGCACGGATACCAATAGAGCCAACGTTGAATCCAATCCTCCGGAAATCCCTATCACCACTTTTGTTGAACCTGTATGCTTCAACCGTTTGATCAGTCCGGCAGTCTGTATAGAGAAAATATCACGGCAGTGACTGTCCATGTTTTCCGGACTCGGAATAAACGGGTGACGGTTAATGATCCTGTGGATGGGTTTGTCCTCCGTTTCGGGCAACCTGAGTTTTATTGTTACGTACGAAGGCTCTTCCAACTGTAGAGGCAGGAATGTCGTATTCTTTGAACGTTCCAATGTCAGGCGTTCGAAATCTATTTCGGATATTACCAACTGCTCCTTCAAAGAAAACCTTTCGGAAGAAGCAAGGATCGTTCCACTCTCTGCAATCATGGCGTTCCCTGCAAAAACGAGGTCAGTGGTTGATTCACCACAACCAGACGAGCAATACACATATCCCGCCAGACACCGTGCCGATTGCTGTTGCACAAGCGAACGGACATACTCCGTTTTACCCACCAAAGCATTGCTCGCAGAGAGGTTAAAGAGGAGCGTCGCTCCGGCTATCGCATGCATGGAGCTGGGTGGTATCGTCGCCCAGAGATCTTCACACAGTTCAACGGCAAAGGTACAACTCCCTGCTTCAAAGAGTAGCCGGGTACCAAACGGAACTTCACTGCCGGCCAACGAAACAGAATGCGTGTGACAGACATCCAATGCGGAGACGAACCAACGTTTTTCATAAAACTCATTATAATTGGGCAGATAGGTTTTCGGTACCACACCTTTCACACTACCCTGCTGGCATACTACAGCCACATTCAGAAGTTTGCCACCCACACGCAGCGGCATGCCTGTCAGGATAATGATATCCAGATCGGCAGTCTCGTCCAGCAATTTCGTCAGAGCATCGAGCGATCTTTCGATCAGCAGAGACTGGTTAAACAAGTCACCACACGTATATCCGGTGATTGACAATTCAGGAAAGCAGATTGCCTGCACCCCCTGGCTTGCCGCATCCCGTGCCATCGCAACGATCCTTTCGGTATTGTAGAAACAGTCTGCAACCTGAATATCAGGAATGGCGCAGGCTACTTTGAAAAAGCTGTAGTTCATAGTCAGTCTATATTAAATCATACTTTACTCTGAAACGTCAGATTTATATTAAAAGTGTATCGCTCTTCTTATTATTTGAAAAACTCTTCGGCTTTATCCAGCGAGTCCAGTTTACCCACATCCAGCCATCTCAACTGTTGGCAATCGCCTTTGATACATACCTTATCTGCCACAGACAAATAAAAATCAATGATTGGAAACCGTTCCGGCCACTTCTCCATCAGAGGAAATAAGGCAGGAGAGAAGATATGTATACCACCAAAAGCCAGACGTTCATATCCCGAAGGATCAAACCCCTCGATCGGTGATTTCAAAGCACCGGTTTGCTCATTGATCCATCCTTTCAAGTTACGATTCGTATCAAATAACAGGTACCGTGCCGTCTCCCGTTTGCTGACCAAAAGCGTTGCAGCAGCATTTTGTAAAAGATGGTTCCGGTAAAAAGCACCCAGATCAAGATCCGAAAGGATATCCACGTTATGTACGAGAAAGGGAGCGTTATCGTCAAAGAACCAGGCCCCTTTACGTATTCCT
Organism: Bacteroidales bacterium; assembly: GCA_036508045.1. Classification (GTDB taxonomy): domain Bacteria; phylum Bacteroidota; class Bacteroidia; order Bacteroidales; family JAQUTK01; genus JAQUTK01. The sequence goes on along the minus strand of DATCIB010000023.1, from coordinate 566 downwards.
CCACCTGTTTCAAGCAGACTGTCCGTCTCGTCCGAGCATTCGATGTGAATGCCGTAATACTCCTTTTGTTGCAGAAACTCTGTGATCTGTGATGCGAAATGATGCACATTGACTAAAATATCAGTGAACCCCGCAACCTTCAGTTTGAGAATCACATGCTCCAGAAGTGGCACCCCGGCAATCGGTACCAGTGCCTTGGGTATCCTGTCAGTCAACGGCTTTAACCGAGTCCCCATACCAGCTGCAAAAATCATCGCTTTCATGTCAAAGACCTCTGCGATTAAAATGTTGAGAGATCTCTTGTTCCCTGTGTCGCAACACGACTTCAATGCCAAATTTCTCATTCAGATACTCCGCCAGATGTTGAGCCGCATACACCGATCTGTGTTGTCCGCCCGTACATCCGAAAGAAACCATCAGATCCGTAAATCCCCGTTCCATATACCTTGCCACAGACGGACTAACCAATGCAACCACCTGTTCCATAAATTGAACCATCTCTCCGTTCTCCTCCAGAAAGTCGATCACCGTCTGATCCAGACCATTTTTTTGTTTGTACGCATCAT
>DATCIB010000022.1:0-10735 GCA_036508045.1 Bacteroidales bacterium | reverse complement strand
CGTTTTGCTCATTAAGATCACTTGCTCCTTAAACAACTGTTTGAGCAACATGCAATTGTCCTTAAACAGCAACCCCAATCCCGATTTCATTCCGACGACATCCAGCCACATCTCATCGGTAAAAGCCTTATCCACATGGGCAATCCATTTCTTTGAGTCACCAGGTTGTTTCAATGGAGGATAGGTAAAATTCAAACATTCTACAAGACAATTATTTATATCTTCAGTAGTAGTAGTCTTTCCCTCTTCTTCCTTCACCTCAGGTGATTCTGATTCTGATATCGTTTTCTCATTCTTTTCCAATTCCAATTTTTTTTCTAATATCTTTTCTAACTCTAATTTCCTTTCTACTACTAATTTCTTTTCCAATTCCAATTCCCTTTCTAATTCCAATTTCAATTCCAATTCCTTTTCCAATTCCTTTTCCAATTCCTTTTCTTTATGCCTGATTTTTGCCGCTTCTTTCAACACTTCAAGCCTAGCCTTCAACTCATTAGCTGCATCCTTATTCGCCCTTCTCTCATCAATTTTACATTTTTTAATGTCGAACTTCTTCATTCTCCGCACCATATCCTCCGAAAAGAACCACTCATCATCGACGACAAACAACCCAAAATCATTTACGATAGAGAGTATGATCAGATAATTTACATTGATCTTGCGTGCAAACATCTTCAACAACGACAGGTGACAACGATAGTTATCCTGCACCCGCAGCAACTCATTCAAGGCATAAAACACACCATACCCGCTCATCTTATAGCGATTGAGCAACTTGATGATTCTGGGATCATTCATCGATTCGGCATCATGGGGGAAATAATAATTATCTTTCATCAGAAACTTCTTTTTTATAGTAACACACCGGACATTAAAAACTCGCAAAAAAAACATACAGATGAAAGTTACCTTTCATACAGTAGAAACTTTCCTTTCATCAGGGCGAAATTTCCATTTCATACAGACGTTTTTCCGTCATCAGTTCGCAACAAATAGTACCCTCTCCAAGCATCATCAGAAGGATATCAGCAAGAATCAGCGGCTCATTCATACAATCTTTAAGTATTAACATTATTCTATAAATTTTTTAATCACTCATTATGAGATAGTTTGCTTATAGGCACAAAATAACGCTAATAAACTGACTCATCTCGTCGGGAATCCAATCTATTTTAAAGAATGATTGATTTATCTTCACAGAGTCAGCAAACCCTACGCAGAATAACTGCCGGTTATTTGACATGAAACGTTCTTAATAAATTAAGATGGACAAAAAAAACGACATCAGTAAAATGAGTCAGGAAGAAAAAAAGGCGATGAACAAAGCTTACGAAGAGGCAGACAGAAAGGCAAGTAGAAAGAAACACCATGGAATTCAAGAGGAATACAAACCCTTCTTTAGTGGTATCTGTGATGCACTTGTCAAGCGTTTTGGCATTACTCCCAGTGAGATAAAAAAGGAACTCTCACATCCCGCGACAAGCAGCACAGAAGCATTTGACGGAAAGTTTGGTTCAGCAACAGGATCTATCCTGTTTCACAGAAGCCTGTTTGATCTATTCGGTTTTGATTTTAAATTAAAGAAATTATTTGAATGGATGGCAGAATGCATCAGAAAGGAATTTAATCTTCGGCTCTGCATATATGACCCTTCACGTCCGGATAGCGAACCGATAAAGAGTATTACTCTCTTTAGTCGGAAAGAGACAACACGCTCCAGAGAATTCAAGAAAAAGATTGAGGAATTGAAAGAAAAATTGAAAGAAAAATCCAAAAAACAAGATTGACAAATGAACAACATAAAACAAATCGCAGCAACCACCAATGGCATCAATGGAACCCGAAAACTCCCCATCACTGAGCTCCAAAAGATGCTTGCATTTTTCAACGAGGGACTCTTAGTCATCTCCGGTAGTGAGGATCCGCGCGTGAAGCCCATTGCCAGAATATTCGGAGCAGAGCTGATTGATCAGGGGGACGGGGAGAGCACTCTTCTCTACCTCATAAATATCTTTTCCTTAGAAAAGAAAAGGTATAAGACCCTACCGGGCAACCAATTTGCACCGATGCCGACCCCCATTGGCACCAGTTATCTCGTGTGCAGCTCCAAGGAGTTGGATGATCAAAAGGATAGCCTGTACCAACAACTCGGCGTACTGTTGCGCACCGACAGAAACAATTATTACACGAACGCCACAATGCCATGCAGCGCTACGCTCGTCATCTATTTCTTAGGTGTCAGGACCGGTCAGCTGTGCCAGGAGATAAACCACCATATAGGCCGGGGAAAAGACCCGTGCAGCAACGATGTTCTCACGATCATTGAGAGCATGACACGACCGTGCGATGATGCGAATAATCTCTTTATCCTTCACCTCACGATCTACGACACCCTGAGCGACATGAAGATAGATTCGGTCACGGTCCTGGCCAATCCCACCATCGAAGAGTTGGAAAGCTTCTTCAAAACCGGGCTCTTCCAACTCGACCTGCATACCGAAGATTTCTTTTGCACCAACCCACCGGCAGATGAAGAGATCGTCCAGCTCGTCACCTCCTTCCGCAACGGAGCACTGAAGACCGAGTATTACCTCAACGCGCAAGCAATACCGGTCATGCCGGCAACACGGGTATTGTCACGTCAAAGCAACCTTGTGGACGTGAATAAAAAAAGAAAGTATCCCAAGAAGAGGCGAAAGTAGATTTAAAGAGTACCTTTGTACAAATCGCCCTCTGATCAAATGGGTTTTGATCTTTGGATGATTTTAGACTTAGGAGTGCGCTTGTCTGTGAGGATGGGCGCACTTCGCCTTTTTTCTATTTGGGGGTAATTATAATAGAGGAGTCAGGAATAATATGTTTGGAAATAGTTGATTAAGAAATAATTAAAGGTTATATTTGTATCAAAATCAAATACAATGATACTAGAAATAAAGACCATAGAAGATGTTGCGCTTTTCGCTTCTCAACTCGTAAACAAAGAGAACCTTAACTTTCACCCTGATGATGACTTCTCAGATTATATAAACCTGGAGACTCAGGAATCTCTGTATTCAGAAAAAGAAATCCAAACTCTTAACCAACAAATGAAAAAATGTTTCGATGTCTGTAACCAATTTGGAACAGATATTTATGTGCTAATGGGGCAACCCCTTTTTGAAAGAATGAAAATAGGTGATTTTGCTTAAATCACTTTGATCTTATTGATTGCTTACCCTTGTTGCTTTACCTTTACGAAAGAAGTAAAGGAATCAAGTGTCAATATTCTATCCTGAAAAGACTTATCAAATGAGTTCAGATAAGGTTTTGGAACAACAAGCTGAACATTATTACTGTACATCTCTGCGAGTTGGTTTTTAGAAATTCCTTGTTGCAATGTAAAAAGATGCTTCACCGGAATGCGGTCAGCTTCGTTAATGACTTGTCTCCATCGGTCTTTGCAAGTTGTTTTTGCTGCCAAGCATACCAGATTACTTGCAGAGAATGCACTATCATGATAGGCCTTGCTCCCGGGAAATATAAAATCAGGTCTTTTGTTATCTTCGGTGACAACCTGTGACTCAAACTGAAGATTGGCAACTGTAAAGACTTTCTCAAGGTGGTGCTCAAGAGACTTTCCCGCACGGCTTTTACGCCTGTTCAATATTGTGTTTGAGAATAAAATCAGTTCATCAACACTGGAGAACGGTGTTTTAATTCTTTCGCCATATTTCTTAATCTCAAAAGCCTTGAACAATTCATATTCTGCATGTAACCAGCAAAGAAGCTGTTCATCGGGATTTTTCTTTATGATACTATCTGTAATGCCGTATGATGTTAAGAAGGATTCACGGGCACGAAGCGCCATTTCTACAGTAGGAGGGAAGTCTGCCTTAGTATTGACGAAATCACTGAATAAGGTGAATAGCCTCTCCTCCGGATTGTATTGAACAGTTTTCTCAATTAACCTGTTTGTGAGTTCTGAGGAGATATTGAAAGCTGCAAAGAAGTCTTCGATATCTTCATCAGATTGAAGGACAAAACCTTCATAATAATCTCCTTCAATGTGAGAAAGTATCATCAGGTCGCCAACATTATCATCTTCCAGAAAAGGAAATCCCTTGCCGAAACGGGTTAATCTGTACTCATTACGAGATGCAGTACCATAGTATATAAAACGGCTCTCAGTCACAAAATCGTCCTGCCACTTGATTTTCACATAACGGTCTTTATTACTTCCTTTCTCGCACGGTTCATTGAACATGAGTAACCATGAGTTTTTGGGAATATAAAAGCCTGATTGGTGCGCACCGGTTGTGCCTGCGTCATTTGCTGATATGAACTTGCAGAAAGCAGTCTGCGAACTGCATACAGAAGATATGGCCTGTTCCGTTATTTGATTCATGGCTTTGTTTGTAATAATGATTTAACTAGTTTTTCAGAAACAGCTGTTATCAAAGGTACTACCACCGAATTGCCACATTGGTGATAGGCCTGCATTTCTGATACAGCATCAATGATATATTTGTCCTCATATCCCATCAAACGCGCACATTCACGGGGCGTTAAACGTCTTGGGTTAACACCTTCTCCTTGCGGAATAAGAATCTCTGAGCCATCTTTATAATATCTTGCACTCAAGGTTCTGGAAATGCCGTTCAGATCAACCATACCAAATCCAAATCCATTTCCTTTTGCTTTGTGCTTGTCTGAATAATTCTTCAGATAGGTCCACATGTTGTCTGTAAGAGTATACTTCTTATCTACACATGGATCCAGAATATCCTTTATTTTATATGATGGTTTTTTTAATTCAGGAAAAGAGAAATCTTCAGCCCCTTTAAAATAATCCTTGTTAAAGCCGACAATCATTATTCGCTCTCTATGTTGAGGGACAAAGGCAGCACCATCCAATATTTGGAAATAGACCTTATATCCTAATTCTTCCAATGTTCCAAGAATGATCTTGAAGGTTTTGCCTTTATCATGCGACAACAGATTCTTGACATTCTCGAGATAAAAAGCCTTTGGCCTTTTCTTGTCAATAATATCAGCCACATCGAAAAACAAAGTTCCCTGAGTCTTATCGAGAAAACCATTGGCACGGCCTAAACTGTTCTTCTTCGAGACTCCGGCAATCGAAAATGGCTGACAAGGAAATCCGGCGCACAAGACATCAAAGTTATCCGGAATATATTTCTTGGTTTCTTCAGAAGTGATGTCCCCAAAAGGCATCTCTCCAAAATTGGCTAAGTATGTTTTTTGAGCATACTTATTCCATTCAGAAGAATACACACATTTCCCTCCTTGCTTCTGCATAGCGATTCTAAATCCGCCCATTCCTGCAAACAGATCAATGAAGGTAAACTTCGGAGCTTTGGGGACTTCGTATGGTGTATTGAAAATATCCTGAAACAATCCATATTGACGGGCATCTTCGGCTGCGAAGGAAGATAAGTCAGCCTCGGGGAATTTAAATTCAATGATTTGCTTTATCCCTTCAATGGCATCTCCTTTGTAGGATTTCTCTTCCGGCGTATTGATGTTATGGAAATAGTGAGTAATAACAGCCAACTGATCATCTAAAGATTTTGGCCCGTATAAACGGACTTTAAATTTCTTATCCAGAATATCGTGAATTAATACTTGTTCGGGAAACTGTTCCAACTCCACCTTTATATTTTTAGACAATGCCATACCGATAACTTTCCTTTTTGAGTAATTTCAGCAAATATACGACATTCAATAGAGGGATACTCTAAAAATATGGAATTAAATTCAATTATTGAACTAAGATTATTACACTCTATCGGGAAGAATTACTAAGATTTTGTATTCTAATAGAATAACAGGTGTTGAGCATTTCAGAGACTCAGTGGTGAAGCATGGTAGATTTGCAGGATCTGTTTTGAGAGAGTCAATTCAAGCGATTGAAGTGTTTTGAGCCGTTCTTTGGGTTTTAGCTGACATTCCCAGACAACAAGCACACGCCAACCCATTTGTTGAAGTTTCTCATATTCTTGTTTATCTCTTTCTTTGTTCTTCTGTATTTTATTGCTCCACCATTCCGTACGTGTTTTGGGAATAGTGAAGTAATGGCAGCCTTCATGACCATGCCAGAAACATCCATTTATGAAAATAACTGTTTTGTACTTAGCGAAGACAATGTCTGGTTTACCCGGTAGCTTTTTTACATTCAATCGGTATCTGAAACCTTTACTGAACAAATGCTTACGGACAAGAACCTCGGGCTTTGTGTCTTTAGCCTTGATCCTTGCCATGTTCTTGCTTCGTGTTTCTTTTGAATGTACGTCTGTCATAGGCTCGCTTTTGCTCCTTTTAGTTTGATATACTCACTCTTCATTGTAGTTCATAATACTTTACTTTGCGTTTTAATAATTATTCTTCCGGGTTTTAATTCTTGTTCAAGCGTGTTCAGATTACCTTTCCATTTCTTGCTGTTTTTCATTGCTTCTTCCATCCCAAATATGATGAGAATTGGCAACTCATCGACTTCTAACTTCAATATTCCATCAGCGATCTTTGAGACAATTGAATCACTTGTTGCAAGGCCTAAGGATTTCATATTCTTACATATTTGTTCGTATGATTCGGTAATAATGTCTTTCTGACTAGAAATATATACTTCATATCGTTTGATCTGATCCAATACTCTTGGTCGTGTTATCGAAACTAATTCCGGATTTGTATAGTACTTAGCTTCATAAAAGACGAGCCTCACCACATCTTTTTCTTTCTTAATAATAGAGTAATCAATGCTAGATCTTTTTAGGTTATTTGTTTCGCTGAATGTTATCTCAACATCAATTTTCTCTTCTTCTTTGGATAATACCAGATTATAGGACGATTCCTTTTCATTTCCAACGAACCGTTTAACATTATACTTTAACTCGTTTACCTGCGATAGTGACATAATCGGATACGGCACATCTGCTTTAATCACCCCATTCTCTGAAAGAATGTATGTATTATCAGTTGTATTGTTGACAATATACTTTTTATGGGTATTCCCTTTAATTACACCATTACGAGAGAAGGTTAGTTTACATAGACTTTGTCCCTTGAAGTAGACATTGATATAATCATTACGGATGGCGATAAATAGTTCTTTGTCACTAACCATTTTGTGCCAAAAACTGTTTTCGTCCAGATACAATTTGTTCAATGATTCAATGAATCTTTTGTCTGTGATGCCACGTTTAAAATCTGTCATAATATTTGTTTTTTGGAATGTATCGTATCTTTATTAATCTTGTTCCCTTTCTCAACCACAACCACAATTCCACCTCTTGTCACTGACTCTGTGATAATCTTCCTCTTCAACTCCTCGCTGATATTCAGCTCGCAAAACTCACTGGAGCATTCGCAATGTATTGGAATGATTCCCATGGTGGGATTAACAAGGTTTGCGACTTTGGCCAGTGTTTCGGGTGAAGCATGCCCTGTTGTTTCCACGATCTTTAAGTTGGGAAAGAGGTGAACAAAATCAATGGTTTCCTGTTTCTTATGTATGCTTCCCTCATTGATGTAATTGGGCCACATGGAATAGATGAGGAGGGTGTCTTTGCTGTCCAGTTGAGAGAGTAGCTGACAGATTTGATCTCTGTAATATTCTCCGCTACGGACCAGCATGACGAATCCTTTGTCTTGCATCAGTGTGATAAACTTCTTACTTCTTGGCTCGTAGTAATTGAGAGGATCAAAGCGGAAAAGGGGGCTCTTTTCTCCTGCGGACCGGGTATAGATGTCCAATATGCTGGCTTGATATTTGTCGGTGATGAATGGTCTTTCTTTGAAGGAATTGGCAGCGGCACGGATAGTGGAAAGGCGTTCCAAATCGGTGGAGGAACAGAGAACAAAGAGGTACTTATAGTGTCGCATCTGACGGATGATCTCTTTTTGCAATTCGTGTTCAGTACTGACATTTTCTTCTCTTCTGGATACCATAGTTCCTTCGGTAATCAGCAGGTCAATGGGGCCTTTGCTGAGGATGAGTTTCTGAATGGTTGGCACTAGTCCTTTGCCGAGGTAACTGTGTTCGCGAAAGTCTCCGGTATGTAGTATACGTTTGCCTTGTGCTTCAATCAGAAACATATAGGAGTCGTAGATGGAATGGGAGACGAAGTAGGGGGTAACGGTGATATCGCCAAAGTGCAGTCGCTGCTTTTCTTCGTAGGGAATCATGTTCTTTATCTTTGCAAGCATCTCTTTGGTGACTCCTGTCTTTTCACTGAGTTTGTTGAGCCGGTTGTTCTTGCAAAGCATGACTTCTCTGGCTGTTTTGCCAACGTACTGTTTGATCCGGGAAGGTACGTATGAATAGAGATCAATATGGTCGCCGTGGGTATGGGTATAGAGGATGGCATCGCAACCTTCGGTAAGTTTAGTAATGCTTTCCGTATTGGCGAGTTCGTCATAGGCAACCAAATCGCCTTCGGGTAGATTGTGCCCCAAATCTATCAGTATGCGTGCTTCGTCGGTTGCTATTTCTGTGATGCAGCCGCCAATCTGATTAATGCCTCTGTGGATAGTTACTTTCATGGATTGATAAAAATCACTTTGTGCAACTGTTTGCTAGTTTATCTGAATGAACGAAACGGCTTGTCGTGCCAGTTGCATTGCTATTTTTAGTTGCCCGTCTGTGGTTTCCATTGTCATGGGCTCAGAAAGAAGCTCCAGTTGTCCGGACTTTTCCAACGTTTTGTATTGCTCCGGCGTGGGGTTTTCGGGAGAGCCCATCTTCTTCCATACTTCATAGGAGTTGCTGTGGTGTTGGTCAATGCGGTAATGTGTGACGGTGACTTTCTTCTGATGGAGTCCTTGTATGGTCAGCTCTACGGGTGATCCGACTCCTTGAATGTCATCATCGTGGTAATTCCAGAGTAGGACGGTGATGGTGTCTTTGTCTCTGGCGGCAAGGGCATTGATGTCCGTTTGTGGCCGGCGTACACTGGAGTCGCGTATGGCTTTGAAATCATAGGCCAGATCGCCGGATACTGCCACCCGGTTGCCTCGCATCTTTCCAAGCATTCTGAATACATTGAGCACGGGTTTGTCTACGCCATTGGTGGCGAGGTCGCGAAAACCGAAGAACCAGGGTTGGTCTTCGAACTCGAACGACCAGTTGACGGCTCCCAGGAGGTTGACTCCGTAATAATCGGCCAGGTCATATTCGCGGGCGATAGAGGCTGCGGTATAACTGGAATACATGGTGCCGTTGCGATAGGCATTTTCCGGATTGGTTTGCATGCCGCATGCCGCACATCCTTCGGGGTCGGATTCGCCAATGATAATGGGTAAGTGTTTGGTTTCGGGAAAGGAGGCGATGACCTTGAAGTTGTCGTTCATATTGCGAAGCTGACTGGACATGCCCATTCGCACGACGCCATTGACTACCCGGGGGGATCCCTTGGCGTGAAAGGCTACGAAATCTAATGGGGTGCCTATCTGTCCGGTCACTGCATTGGTGTCTTTCAAACAGTGTGTGATAAATCTTTCGAGGATCTTGGACGCGCCTCCGGTGGTATGTGGTCCTCCCACGCGTGCCGAGGGTAGGGCGCGCTTGACGGCGTCGGTGGCGTAATCGTACATCTTGCAGTATTCTTTGAATCTGTCGGGGGCTTTGAGGTAGGATCCATCAAACTCGTTCCACAACTCCCAGTACCAGCTTTCTACTTCGGCCTGGCCATAGCGATCGACGGAATGGCGCACCCATTGGTAAATGAGTTCGGCCCACTTGTTGTAATCCTTGGGAGGATAGCCCCAGCCTGTTTCGATGATGGAATATGGCATGCCGGGTGCCCAGTTGTGTTTGTAGGGTTGGGGATGGGTGGAGAGTGCTTCGGGCATGAAGCCTATTTGTGCCAACGGTTTGATGTGGCGTTGTATATAGGTGTCGAAGATGGAATCGATGAGGTTCCAGCTGTAGATTGGATTGCCGGCTGCGTCTTCGGTGTACATATTGGTGGAGCCCCACTTGAGTGCTGCGGTGCCATCGCCTGTATTCATGAGGTTGTGTGACCGGAAATAGACCGGTACGGGACTGAGTGCTGATAACTCAGTGAGCAATTTCTTGCCGTCTTTCATGTAGGCATAGTTGGGTTCGTCGCATCCAAACCATGCCCAGATTGGTTTCATGGGGCCTTTGTCACGGGTTATATCGACGGAGATGCGAACTGGCTCGGTTTGGGCAAAGAGTGAAATGCTCAAGAACGAGAACAAGATGAGTGGTGTGTATTTCATAAGTAGTATGTGTAACGGACAAATGTATTGAATTTTGTTAGTTTCTTCGCTATTATTTACATGGATTTTACATACATTTGGACATTATTTGTATTTAGTGCCTGATGCTAATCTTTTTTTGCTGAATTATAAACTTTATACCTGAAAATATGAAATCTTGCTCAGACAAATGTAGTACTTCGACGATCATCCTGAGGATGGTTGCCATCGTGTTGGTGCTTCTCGTTGTATTTGCCGGTTCTTATACTGTTGCTAAACAGATATTGAACAGGTCGCATTCGAGAAGGCAATGGAACAGCTTAAATATGGAGAATTTAAAGCAGTTTAGTCAGTTAAGAGTTGATTCGAAAAATCGCTGGAAAGGTACGAGCGTGGAAGTGACGGTGACGGGTGCAATGAATTCGGATCAGGAAAAGGTGATCGAGGATACAAAGACTGTGCTGCTTGCTCGTGCGAAGGCGCTTGGTTATGAGGATGCTTTTGTGAAGGATGG
>DATCIB010000021.1:0-3906 GCA_036508045.1 Bacteroidales bacterium | reverse complement strand
GATGAAAGCGCATAACACAGAGCAAAAGCACCGGAACCAATCGACGTGACAGTCGAAGGAATTGTGAGTGTTTTCAGACTCCAGTTCCAGTTAAAGGCATTGTCACCAATTGTCAGGAGACCTTCAGGCAGCACCCATGACTCGATGTAACAACAAGCGTAGAAAGCTTCTTTCTCAATCGTCCTGACGCTCGACGGAATTGTTATAGTTGATACATTGTTACATGACTGAAAAGCTCCACGGCAGATTGTCACGACACTTGATGGGATGGTAATGGATGTCATATCCCGGCTCCAAATAAAAGCATAGGGCCCGATGGTGGTTACGCTGGAAGGGATGGTGTAGCTTGACCCTCTTGCATTGGGATATGCCAAAATCGTATCCTGGTTCTTGGTAAAGAGAACACCATCGAGGGCAGAGTAACGCGGATGCTCTGCCGGAACGATAAACTGAGTCAGATCCAAGGCAGCCCCAAAAGCACCCCCTTCAATAGTAGTGAGACTCATTGGAATAGTGATTGTTGGAATCGCAGTATTAGAGAATGCCCCGTTGCCGAGAAATGTGAGGCCCTCGGGTAAGATTACAGAGGCCAAAGCGTTACAACCTGAAAATGCTCCGCCACCAATAGAAGTCACTGTAGGCGGTATGATCACCCCTGTGAAGTTCCAACAGCTGTTTAAAGCATTCGCGCCAATGGAAGTGACAGGATAGAAAGTTACACTATCTGCTGTCACAGTGTCTTCAATGGTTATGGTACCGACAAGATATTGCCTGCCCATGTTGTAGGATACGTAAGCGGAAGTACCGTCTTCACTGACCGTATATATAATATTATTGACCGTTATATCGGTTGCCTGTATTGCCAACGCGGATAGCAGGCTAATGGAAAGTAGTACTAATTTCTTCATAACCGTAGTGTTTAATGATTACTAATGGAATCTTTATACAGAAAGAGGGGGTATATATAGTGGTGTCGTGCGCACGGTCTCGGATTAGTAATGCAATAATATGGAATTATTTTTAATTGTTGAGCATTTCTACAAAGAATAATGCACTAATAATGTGTTAAATACGTTACACCCACCGGTAAGAAGCCACGGCTCTGGCGGGTACCAAATAGGTGAAAGAATGCTTCCCGTCAGACAGTGTAATGTTCGTCGCGCTGTCGGTATCGTTTACTAAGACCAATGCATAAGAACCATCCGTATTTAGAAAAGCAGCATAATATAACCCTGATGTTTTATAGCCGGAGGTTCCGATGCGTCTTGCTCCTGGTTTAATCACTTTGGCCAGATGGCTGATTGTGTAATAGTGCGAGTTCTTTGTCATGGTTTTGTAGTCCGCATTAATATCAATGGCTCCGTAACAGGTCAGGCAACCGGATGGACGGTTGGGCCCGTGGTTCTTATCCAGCATAAAGTTCCACACAATGACCGCCTTTGACCAGTTATTAATCGTGCCGAGACAAATTTCTTTCATGTCCCACATCAGATTGCCTTCAAAACTGTATCCCCATTCACCGATAGACATTTCGGTGAAATAGAGGTTCTTCCCGGGATTGGCAGTATGAACATCCAGAAGTTCGGCCTTATCACCTCCGTAAGCATGATAGCCTGCTCCGTCAATATAGGCGGCTGCATCGGCATCTTTGTAGATGTTAACCGGATAATCAATCTGATCAGCGATAGCATCATAATTGTAATTGTGATCAAAGACGATGATTTTTGTGGGGATACCGGCAGTCCGAAGAGCTGGTCCGAGAGCTGTCTTGATAAAATCCCGCTGTTCTTGCCATGTCATATACAGAGATGCAGAGTTACCCCGGTTTAAGGGTTCATTCTGAATGGTTATCGAAGTGATGGGAATTCCTTCTGCATTCATGGCCTGAATATACTTCACAAAGTAAGTTGCATAATCCTGATAATAATCCGGATTAAGCTGTCCGCTGGTCCAAGAGTCAAAAGGTTTCTTCTCCGTCAGATTATTCACCTTCATCCATTTCGGACAAGTCCACGGCGAGGCCATGATTTTCAGATCCGGATTCATCGCCAAGATCTCTTTCAGCACAGGAATAACATACCTTCGGTCTTCATCCGGGAGTGAAAAGTGTGCGATACCCGGGGTGTCGCACCATGTATATTCACTCAATGAAAAGTCTGAGCAACCGATGGAAATACGGATATAGCTGTATCCTATTCCGTCTTTTGGATCAAATGTTTCTTTCAGCAGTTTGGCTCTGTCTGTAGCATTCATCTGAAGCAGGTTGTAACAGGATGATCCTGTCATGGCGGCACCAAATCCATCCATTTCCTGAAAGATTTTGGACGTATCAATTCGTATGGTGGAAGGCGGTAACTTCTTTTGTGTGTTGAATGACAACGGAATCTTTTGAAACAGATGCGATTTATCAGCAGTTGTTACATATACGGAGTTTTCGAGGCTCTTTCTGTCCGGAACTTGTCTCTTTGAATAGGAATATATCGGGAACATCAGAAGCATGAGAACTTCGAATATATGCTGTTTGAGTAAGAAGTTGTGTCTTTTCATTATAATCTCATGTTTTATAGAAGTAATAAGAGTCATTCTATTACATTCTGCAGTAAATAGTCAAATATTAACCCAAGGAGTACAAAGATATATGAATTCTTTCCTTTTCTCTTTCCAATTTGTATATTTGTGATATCGTTCCTTTTGACTGTGTCGGATTTTAGAGATTAACCCAGTAAACAAAGAAGACAATGGAGACACATATTTATAAAGAGATTCAGAAGCAACATCAAGAAGCGTTATTTGGTACCCCTTTCTTTGAGGGTTCTCAAGGAGGGGGCATACATCAAAATATGTCCCAGAGTTCATACCTGGAAGCAGGGAAAGAAGAACTCAACTTATACAAGCCTATTCGTGATAAGGTAACGGAATATTTTACGGATGAGAAAATATCGTGGTGGAGTCAGGGTGGCGTGACGGGCAATGTCCTCTCTTCGCGTGTCGCTTGCTTGAATCACCTGTTTGCCGTCCGTGATGATAAAGATCTCGTCCGCGATATCGCGAATGCATTGTATGGTTGTCCGGACTTTTTCATGGATGTTAAGAAGGTTAACTGTGACAGTGGGCGCAATGCGCAATATATCGCTTTTGCCGTAACCAGTAATGATGATTATCTGCACGAATGCAAGACTGAAACTCCCCAAAGAGGTGGGGCTAACACAACTGTTGATGCACTCATCATTGCTGCGGATTTTGATAATAAGAAGTATCTGTTGCCTATCCGATGGGAATATACAGAAGAGTATGGGCGAAAGACGGATAAGACAAAGGAAGGACTCCTCAGATATACCAACGTTCATGAAGGCGGGGATAATCTTATTGGTAACTCCGCACTGCTAAAACCGATGCCGCGAAATAAATACAAAGGGAGCATTTATTTCCTCGAACCATTTTATCAGTTGATGAGGCAGACGCTTTGGGCTGAACAGTTGCTAAAACACAAAGATCAGGAAGTGCTGAAAGCGGATGTATGCTGCCATATTCATATTGTGCCGAAAGATAATGTGCAGTTGCTTTATAAAGGGGTACGCGAAAAGGGGTATCTGGATGGCGAACGTCCAACTGGTTGTAAGCCGGGGATGAACATGAAGGACACTTGGCTCCACTGTCTGAAGAGTAATGATGTTCAGTATAAAGTGGTGGACCCGGAGGTGATTGCAGACGTGCTTGCCAAATATGTAAGTGTTAATAGCAAAGCAGCAGAGCTTGGTAGCTACTTAAAATACAGGTATTACGGAAGAATATGGAAGGAAGCTCCAAAAGATACTGATCCCTTCCATTTGTAACGATGACTTTCTGCTGATAAGCAAAAAAAGCACAGCTACCTTCACGGATGGCTGTGCTTTTCCAACATTAAAA
>DATCIB010000020.1:0-14099 GCA_036508045.1 Bacteroidales bacterium | reverse complement strand
ATATAGAAAACCATAACCCGGGTAAGCCTATGACCAAATCGATTCAGGAAAAGAATATCCTCCTCACCTTTCTTAATATGTAACTGAATACGGTCATAATTATACTTTTCAATTTCTTTAATTGCAACAGAGGATATTGGTACTAATCGTTGCTTATTTCCTTTTCCGATTACCATCAGAAACTGTTCCTCCAAGTAAAGTTCGGATATTTTTAGATTTACTAATTCCGAGACCCGAAGTCCACATCCATACAGCACCTCAATTATCGCTTTGTTGCGTTGGCCATCTGGTTTTGAAAGATCAATAGCCCCAATCATACGGTCTATTTCATCTACAGTCAATACAGATGGAAGGCGGCTTCCGATATTGGGCATATCTATCATTGCAGTTGGATCAGTCTGTATGATATCTTCATGTAAGAGAAAATGATAGAAAGATCGTAATCCAGAGAGAATTCTTGCCTGAGACCGAGGTTTTATCTCGGTCTCTCCCATCCAAATTACAAACTGATGCAACAGATCTGAGTCTACAGCCTCAAATTCAATTTTTTGTTTAGAAAGAAATCCATGAAGCTTGGAAATATCACGCTTATACGCGGACAAAGTATTTTCAGACAAACCTTTTTCTAAACGTAAGTATATATAATAGTTGTCTATTATTGGTTTTGGATTATTTTTCATTATTGCACAAAATCATTTCTACTGGTAATCTTAATAAAAGGTCCATTCTATTTCGATGCCAAAGGAACAAAAAAGGATTGATAAAACAAAAAAGCTACTTTAAAATAACCACTAAAAAAGATTCTCCTCATCTAATTATCAAAAATCATGATTTCGCAGTTAACAAATTAAAAGTGGAACGCAAATAAATTGGGTATCTGATATATTTTTTGTTCTTTTGCAAAGAATTTGGGCATACTATGTCCTTAAAGTAAATAATGCTATTAAATGAAAGTAGTGCATCTGAATAATTGCCCTGTTTGCGGTAGTTCAAAAATCGAAATGTTTTTACATGGAAAAGATTTCTTTTCTTCCGGAGAAGACTTTGACATTGTTCAATGTGAGTCCTGTGGTTTCAAGTTTACAAGAGACTTTCCGGACGAAGAAGATATCTCTTCTTATTATGACTCTCCTGAATACATCTCACATAGCGATACCCGCAAAGGATTAGTTAACTCTATGTACCATTTTGTTCGCACTCTCATGCTGAACAAAAAAACATCATTGGTCAACAGTCATTCCACGAATAAGGGCATTCTGATGGATATCGGATGTGGAACCGGATATTTTGCAGGGAAAATGAAACAAAACGGATGGGAGGTTCTGGCTATTGAGAAAAATCCTAAGGCTCGCGAGTTTGCAAAAGCTACATGGAGCATAGATGTCCAAGACTCTGCGCAACTTCACAAGATTCCAGAAAAGAAGATAGATGTGATTACTTTATGGCATGTATTGGAACACATTGAGCAGCTGAATGAAACAATGAAACAATTACATGCCATACTAAAAGACAAAGGGACGCTGATAATAGCTTTACCAAATAGCAATTCATATGATGCGAAAGTTTATAAGAAAAATTGGGCTGCGTATGATTTACCACGTCATTTATGGCATTTCTCTCCCTTTACCTTTAATCATCTTGCAGAACAGCATGGATTTGAAATAATTCAAACCGTCCGTATGCCATTTGACGTATTTTATATTGCATTACTCAGTGAGAAATACATTAATAGACGTTTTGGTAAGTTACTCGCAATCTACCATGGAGTTATCGGATGGGTAAAGAGTCATTCCGATGCTAAAAACACAAGTTCTCTCATTTACGTACTGAAAAAAAAATCTGAATAATGAGCCAAAAACATTCTTCGTTTATTTCTTTACGACTGTTTAATTCTCAATTAACAGCAGTAATTAGCATTTCATTGGTGCTTTTTCTTTTGGGTATCGTATCTATGTTATTTTTTGTTGCAAAAGATCTTTCTGTCTACATAAAAGAGAATATAGGCTTTTCAATAGTACTTAACAGTGATATGCAAGAAAGCGAAATGATTCGGATACAAAAAAGGATAATTACAATGCCAGAAATCAAAGAAGCAGTATTTATAAGTAAAGAAGAAGCCTTGAGATCTTTGGTCGATGAACTTGGAGAAGATCCCAATGAATTTCTTGGTTACAATCCTCTTTCTGCTTCTATAGAGGTGAAGATGCATTCTGATTATGCGAATAATGAGAGCATAAGTCTCATTGAAAATAAAATCAGACAATACAAAGGAGTGGAAGATGTCATCTACAGGAAAGACCTGATTCAAGCTGTCAATGAGAATGTGACTCGCATTGGAATCATTCTTTCTATTCTTGCTTTAGTGCTTACCATTATTTCATATACACTAATCAATAACACAATACGGTTGGTAATTTACTCACGCAGATTTCTAATTCATACAATGAAGCTTGTGGGTGCTAACCGAAGCTTTATCAGAAGGCCCTTTATCATAAAGAATATTGTTAGTGGCATCCTTGCTTCAATAATCGCAATCTTTTTATTGCTGGGTGCTATCTATTACATTTCCGAACAAATACCGAATTTCTTTAGTCTGGTACATACGGAGTCTCTGTTATTGGTTTTTGGAGTCATCTTTATCGCAGGATTGCTGATTACTTTGTCTTCAGCGTTCTTTTCAGTCAACAAATATCTCAACATGAATAATGACAATTTATATTATATCTAACACGTAAGCAAATGGACAAAAAAGAGTTAGCCTTAGGGAAGTCAAATCTGATTCTCATTGCAATAGGATTTCTGATTATAATTATTGGATTTCTTTTAATGACAGGAAGTGGCACAGAACAAGAGTTTAATCCGGACATATTCAGCACTCGGCGAATTGTCATAGCTCCAACAGTCAGCCTGTTCGGTTTTATTTTTATAATCTACGGAATCGTAAGAAAGTCAAAATAATATATGAGCATACTGGAAGCACTTATCCTTGGTTTTGTCCAAGGCCTTACCGAATTCTTACCCGTTAGCAGTAGCGGACATCTAGCGATTGGTTCGGCCTTATTCGGACTCGAAGGAGAAGAAAACCTAACCTTTGCTATCGCCGTTCATGCAGGAACGGTTTTTAGCACCGTCTTTATTCTATGGAAAGAGATTGAATGGATTTTCAAAGGATTGTTCAAATTAGAATGGAATGAAGAAACAAAATATGCAATGAGCATTCTTGTTTCTATGATACCTGTTGCTATTGTAGGCGTATTCTTCAAAGAAGAAGTAGAAGCAATCTTTAACGGTGGCTTATGGATTGTTGGCAGTATGCTCCTTCTAACAGCTTGTTTGTTGGCTTTCTCCTATTATTATAAGCCACGCCAGAAGGAGAATATTTCAATAAAAGACGCGTTTATCATCGGTTTGTCTCAAGTAATTGCCATTGCACCAGGATTATCTCGCTCAGGCACAACGATAGCGACCGGACTAATGCTTGGTAATAATAAAGCAAAGGTAGCTCAGTTTTCATTTCTGATGGTGCTTGCCCCTGTCATCGGAGAGGTATTGCTTGATCTTATGAAAGGAGAGTTCACTGAGGGAACAGCAATTCCAACCGTCTCATTGATTGTCGGTTTCATAGCTGCTTTTATTTCCGGATGTATAGCATGTAAGTGGATGATTAATATTGTAAAGAAAGGCAAGTTGATATATTTTGCAATCTATTGTGCTATAGCTGGTGTTGCGACAATCATCTATTCACTATAGAAAGGTACGAAAGAATGGATTATATTGAAGGAGAAGTCTTATATTTCAACAAGCCATTTGGGGTTACCTCTTTTTATCTGGTAAATAAGATTAGATACAAGCTTTCCCACAAACTCGGCGTTAAAAAGCTCAAAGTTGGGCATGCAGGAACATTAGATCCTTTGGCATCCGGAGTCATGATACTATGTACGGGAAAAGCAACGAAACTAATTGACACCTTCCAGTACCAGACAAAAGAGTATCTAGCCACAATCCGATTGGGAGCGACAACTCCTTCTTTTGATCTGGAGACACCTATTGACAAGGAATATGATATTTCTCATCTTAATGAGGAACTGATTCGAGAGAAGATAAGTGGTTTTGTAGGATGTATTGAGCAGATTCCACCCGCATACTCTGCTTGTAAAGTTGATGGTAAAAGAGCATATGAACTGGCAAGAAAGGGAAAAGAAGTTATATTAAAACCAAAAGCTCTGGTCATCGATGAGATTGAAATGGTAGAATGTAATATACCAGAGATAAAGCTCCGGATTACATGTAGTAAAGGAACATATATCCGTGCACTAGCACGAGATATCGGAGAGACACTAAACTGCGGTGGGCACTTAGTGGAATTACTTCGAACACGGATAGGAGAAGTTACTTTAGATCAGTGCTTCAACATTGAAGAATTCGAAGAAGAATTAGAAAAAACAGAATTTAAAAAAGAAAGTGAGTAAGAATGAAACTATCCAATTTCAAATTCAAACTGCCTGAAGACCGGGTAGCATTGTACCCCACAGCTAACAGGGATGAAGCTAGATTAATGATTATCGATCGCAAAACCGGAGAAATAGTGCAGAAACAATTTTTCAAAGAAATATTGAACTATTTTGATGAAGGAGACTGTTTTGTTTTTAACGATACGAAAGTATTTCCCGCTCGCTTATATGGAAATAAGGAAAAAACAGGGGCAAAGATTGAAGTATTCCTGTTGCGCGAACTAAATCCAGAGATGCATCTTTGGGATGTGCTTGTTGATCCTGCAAGAAAGATCCGTATTGGTAACAAGCTCTATTTTGGAGATGATGAATCTTTAGTTGCAGAAGTTATTGACAATACAACATCACGAGGTCGCACCCTTCGCTTCCTTTACGATGGCTCACATGGAGAATTCAAAAAAGCACTATATGCCTTAGGAGAAACGCCACTACCAAGAAGTATCTCACGTGTAGTAGAACCTGAAGACGAAGAAAGATTTCAAACTATTTATGCAAAAAACGAGGGAGCCGTTGTTGCACCTGCTGCAGGCTTGCACTTCAGTCGTGAGCTTCTTAAACGAATGGAAATTAAAGGCATTGATTTCTCGTATATAACGTTGCATTCAGGACTTGGAAACTTCCGTGAAATTGATGTTGAAGATCTTACAAAACATAAGATGGACTCTGAGCAGCTAATCGTAACAGAAGAAGCTACCAACATTGTCAACAAGGCAAAAGAGAATGGTCATAAGATCATTGCTGTTGGAACTTCTGTAATGAGGACACTGGAAACATGCGTAAGCACAGATGGAAAAATAAAACCTTTTGAAGGATGGACTAACAAATTTATCTTCCCACCATACGACTTTGGAATTGCAGATGCAATGATTTCCAATTTCCATGCACCATATTCAACCCTTCTAATGATGACGGCAGCCTTTGGTGGTTATGATTTAATTATGAAGGCATATGATATCGCATTAAAAGAAAATTATAGATTTGGCACCTACGGTGACGCCATGCTAATTATCTGATGATGGCAACCGCATTTCTCGGGCTAGGGAGCAACCTTGGAAATAGGAATGAGAATCTGAATAAGGCTCTCATAAATATTCAAAAACGGGTAGGAGATATCATCTCTTCCTCTTCAATATATGAGACAACTCCTTGTGGATTTTCATCTGATAATCTATTCCTGAATATGGTAATTAAAGTGAGTACCTCACTTTTGCCTGATGAATTGCTATTGGTAAACAAGACAATAGAACAATCAATGGGAAGATCTTGTAAGTCTTCGGATGATTCCTCCTACGAGGATAGAGCAATAGATCTGGATATACTCTTTTATGACAGTGTTGAAATGAGCACTCCCGAATTGACCATTCCCCACCCTCTTCTTCACACCCGTCTATTCGTTTTAGAACCTATGTCAGAAATTGCCCCGGAATGGGAACACCCGGTACTACACAAAACAATGTCCATTTTAAAAGTTAACTTACTATGTTCAAAAAAGTAAAACTGACTGGTTCACTCTATTATGTAGGAGTAAATGACAGAAGTAAAGTTCTGTTTGAGAATATGTGGCCTCTCCCTTATGGCATTTCATATAACTCCTATTTGATTGTCGATGAGAAAACAGCATTAATCGATACTGTTGACTCTTGTTATTCTGAAGAATTTCTTCAGAAGATAGAGACAGCATTAGAAGGACGTTCTCTCGACTATTTAATTATAAATCACATGGAACCGGATCATTCCGGTTCGCTGAAAGACTTATTGCGTGTCTACCCTGATGTTACGTTGGTTGGTAACAGTAAGACTTTCGATATGACTGATGGATTTTATGGAATCAATGATCATACTCTTGTAGTAAAAGAAGAGGACGAACTTAGTCTGGGCAAGCGCAACCTTCATTTCTATCTCACACCTATGGTGCATTGGCCGGAAACTATGATGACCTATGATACAACCGACTTCACTCTTTTCTCTGGAGATGCATTTGGATGTTACAGGGCTCTGAATGGTGGAATACTTGACAAAGATCTTGACGCATCACTGTATTATTCGGAAATGATCAGATATTACTCCAACATTGTTGGAAAATACGGCTCACCGGTACAAAAAGCTTTAAAGAAACTAGCTAGCCTGGAGATCAAAACAATATGTTCGACTCACGGTCCTGTTTGGCAGACAGAGATTGATAAAGTCATATCTATATACGACAAACTCAGCAAATACGAGGCTGAAGACGGAGTTGTGATCATCTATGGTAGTATGTATGGAAACACGGCAAAGATGGCCGAGGCAATTGCCACAGAATTATCAGCATGCGGCGTCAAACATATAGCTGTTCATAATGTAACCGCCTCCAATAGTTCGTATATTCTGGAAGATGTCTTCCGCTACAAAGGTGTGATTATTGGCAGCCCTACCTACAACACGGGTCTTTATCCAGAAATAGAGTCCATCTTGAAAAAGATTGAGAACAGGGAAATTAAGAATAGGTATTTTGGATATTTCGGTTCTTTTTCCTGGGCAAATGGTGCAAGCAAACAACTTGCCTTATTCGCAGAAAGAATTAAATGGGAAGTCATCGGCACACCTATTGAAAATAAGATGGGATTAAACTCCGATAGCTACAGGGCGTGTGAAGCATTGGCCAAAGCAATGGCTGAAAGACTTCTGAGTTCCAGATAATATACAACAGCACAGCGGCTTTGATCCCGGCTCCAAACGTCTTGATGTTCCTTGCGTTTACCACGGTCTGTCTCCTTTTCTGCTTCCTTTTCGTGATTTTTTGGTATGTATAATGCTACAAAGCAACTATTAACGCCAAAAGATCAAAGAAAATATTCTCACATACTATTTGTTTGTAAAAATAATACGTAACTTTGCAACCGCTAAAGTGGAAAGATTTGATTGCTTGCAACCACAGTAAAAAATGCTAAAACCTACACTTCTGTGTAAGCACGTTGCTGCAAACCTCCTTCCTCTTCAGCTCCTAACTATAAACTTTTTAATTATATCGTTATGAGTTATTATTTCACTTCTGAATCGGTGTCTGAAGGACACCCCGATAAAGTAGCCGATCAAATATCGGATGCTTTGCTTGATGAGTTTCTGGCATTTGACCCTAACTCTAAAGTAGCTTGCGAAACGTTAGTAACCACCGGACAGGTTATTTTGGCCGGAGAAGTAAAATCCAAAGCATATGTGGATTTACAGGATGTAGCCAGAGGTGTAATCAATAGGATTGGATACACCAAAAGCGAATATATGTTTGATGGCAATTCTTGCGGAGTATTCTCTGCTATTCATGAACAATCCGGAGATATCAATCGGGGAGTGGAGCGCGAAGATGCTATGAATCAAGGTGCAGGTGACCAGGGAATGATGTTTGGATACGCCACCAAAGAAACAGAAAACTACATGCCGATTGCTCTTGATCTGGCACATCTGATTTTGAGAGAACTTGCAGCTGTTCGTCGTGAAGGTAAGAAAATGAAATACCTTCGTCCCGATGCAAAATCTCAGGTAACCATTGAATACGATGATAATGACCGTCCAATCCGTATTGACACTATTGTTGTTTCTACGCAACACGATGAGTTTTATCTTCCAATCGATGACTCAACAGATTCCCAACAGTTAGCTGATGAACAAATGGTTGAGAAGATCAAAGACGATGTAATCAACATCCTGATGCCACGTGTAAAAGGAAGACTTTCCAAACGTGAACGTGGGTTGTTTAATGGAGATGTAAAATATTTAGTCAATCCTACCGGCAAATTTGTCATCGGTGGACCTCATGGAGATACAGGTCTTACTGGTCGTAAGATTATCGTGGATACATACGGTGGCAAAGGCGCACACGGAGGAGGAGCATTCTCCGGAAAAGACCCATCTAAAGTGGACCGTTCAGCTGCCTATGCTGCCCGTCACATTGCAAAAAACCTTGTGGCAGCAGGTGTTTCCGATGAGATTCTTGTTCAGGTAGCTTATGCAATTGGTGTTGCAAAACCTATGAATATTTTCGTAAATACATACGGCAAGAGCAAACTTAAAATCTCAGATGGTGAGATCGCCCGTAAAGTCGAAGACCTCTTTGATATGCGTCCAAAAGCAATTGAAGAACGTTTGAAGTTGCGTAATCCCATTTATTCTGAGACCGCAGCTTATGGTCATATGGGACGTACCCCGGAGATTGTTACAAAAACGTTCACATCAAGATATCTTGCTAATCCAATTGTTAAAGAGGTCGAACTCTTTACATGGGAAAAACTGGATTATGTAGATAAGGTAAAGAAAGCGTTCGATCTAAAATAATACAATACAGAAAGGTCTCGTCTTTGATAACAAAGGCGAGACCTTTCTGATTCTTTCTTTGTCTGGAATAACCAGAAAAACTGTCCTTAGAAAAAACGACTCCCTTTCTATTACTTTCTTTCTTTTTCCTTACTTTTGCAATATGCATATAGGTACTTATACTATCATGAAGCACAAACATAAATTACTAATACATTTTTTACATCTAAAAACTTTACACAATGGGTAACACTGGAAAAACAAATCTGGTCGCGGTATCAATCGTCGGCATTTTATTTCTTGCAATTGGTTTTGCTCTCGGAATTAATTCCTTATTGATTCCTTACCTGAAAGCTCCATTAAGTATTTCTGATACAGAGTCTTATTTATTATTGACAGCCACTTTCCTGCCATTCATCCTTTTTGGAATTCCTGCAGGAGCTTGTATCAAGAAGATTGGTTATAAGAAAACGATGGCTCTTTCTTTTCTCTTTTTCGCAGTAGGGCTCTATCTGTTTATTCCTGCAGCTAAGATTGGCAGCTTCCCGCTATTCTTATTAGGTTCTTTCATCAGCGGAACAGGAAATGCTTTCCTGCAAGCTTCTGTGAACCCATATATTACCATTTGCGGACCAATTGAAAGTGCGACTCAACGTATGGCTATCATGGGTATCCTCAATAAAGGAGGATGGGCAATTGCTCCAATGTTTCTTGCAATATTCATAAATACTGCTGCAGGCGCAGAAGTGAACTTGAGTGATATCAATATTCCTTTCTACATTATTGTTTGTTTATTCATTGGGTTAGGAATTTTCTCTTATTTCTCACCACTTCCAGAAGTAAAAGCTGAAGGAGAAAGCGACAGTAAAGAAAGTAAGGTAAGCGAAGGCTCTCTTGTACAATACCCTCACCTGATACTTGGTTTGATTGCTTTGTTCTTCTATGTTGGTGTTGAAACAATTGCTCTTGCAACTCCGGTTGACTTTGCCATCAGTCTGCAAAAAGACGGACTTCTTCAGACTTTCGGGATTGAATGGTTTGCTAATACTGCTAACTATGGGACTTTTACCGTACTTTGTATGTGGGCAGGATATATTATCGGAGCTGTAGCCATCCCTAAAGTCTTCACACAAAATACCGCGATGAAAGCATGCGCCACTATTGGCGTTGTATCTTCTTTGGGAGCAGTTCTGGTTCCTCCAAGTTATGCAATATTCATGGTGGCTTTGATGGGACTTGGTAACTCACTGCTTTGGGGACCAATCTGGGCACTGGCAATGCAACATCTTGGTAATTACACAAAAAAAGGTGGAGCATTGCTGACCATGGCTATCGTAGGTGGTGCCTTGATCCCATTACTCTTCGGTGCATGCAAGGATATGCTTGGTGATATCCAAAAAGCATACTGGATCTGCTTCCCAATGTACTTGTTCATTGTTTATTATGCATTCATTGGTTATAAAACAGGCCTGAAGAAATAATACTGAAAGGATACCTATAAATGAATAAGGCCGTCCCTAAACCAAGGGACGGCCTTATTCATTTATAGGTATCCTTTCAGAGGGGCTTGTACTCAACAAAAGCCTCAATCGCTTCATAACAAGCAAGACCAAGGTTGTGATACAACTCTGCAGTAGCACGATTACGATCTTCAGAACGTTGCCAAAAGAGCCTTTCATCGTTTCCAAGGAATGGAGCACCCTCCATCTGAGACTGATGCTTGAGAATCGTATTCCGTTTCAGACGAAGCTCCTCCGGCGACATCGGAACAGCCATTTCTATATTTTCTATTTCCCATTCAGCCCATGCACCTCGGTACATCCAAATGCGGCAATCGTTGAGCCACGCTGCCCCGACATTCTTCTCCTCGTCGACAGCAGCAAAAACAGCATCTGTACAAACACGGTGAGTTCCGTGAGGATCTGCCAGATCACCTGCTACAAATATCTGATGAGGTTTCACATTACGAAGTAAGTTTAGGACTATATCGACATCTTTCTCACTAATTGGATTCTTTTCAATCTTTCCTGTTTCGTAGAAAGGAAGATCCAGAAAATGCACATTCTGAGGTTTTATCTTTGCATAAGCACAAGCAGTGCGAGCCTCTCCGCGACGAATGATTCCTTTAATCCTCAATATATCGCGGTTGTCAAAGTCTCCGTCTTTCTTATTCGTAATAAATGATCGGATCTCATTGTAGTGCTCTGTTATTGAGGTATTTTTGAGATTGAACATTTCGTTAAAGTTATTGACGAACATCATGAAGCGAGTTACTTCTTCATCATCAACGGCTATGTTACCGGAAGTTTCGTACACAATATGAACGTCATGACCTTGCTCTGCAAGTCTTCTAACAGTACCACCCATAGAAATTACATCATCATCAGGATGCGGAGAGAAGACTACAACACGCTTGGGATAGGGATTTGCCCTTTCAGGACGATTACTATCATCGGCATTCGGTTTACCTCCAGGCCATCCGGTTATCGTATGTTGAAGATCATTGAATATCTTGATATTTACATTGTATGCAGATCCATACATGGAAAGAAGTTCACTCAGACCATTCTCATTATAATCCTTATTCGTCAACTTCAGGATTGGTTTTTGTGTAAGTTGGCAAAGCCATACAACAGCACTACGAATCAACTTGTTGTTCCATTCGCAAGATGTAACCAACCACGGTCGTTGAATACGGGTCAGGTTTGCTGCAGCAGAAAGATCGATGATAATGTTTGAGTTGCTATGTGCCTGAAGATAGGAAGCCGGTATCGTATCAGACATTTTGTCTTCAACCGTCAACTTGATTTTTGAAGCTTTTTCTTCACCCCATGCAACAAGATATACTTTCTTGGCAGCCATTATTGATCCTATACCCATCGTTATGGAGCTGATAGGTACATTTTTCATTCCACCAAATAGCTTCGAAGCTTCCGCCCGAGAAGTCCCATCAAGAAGAATCAACCGTGTTGTAGAATTGATTTGAGAACCCGGTTCATTAAAAGCAATATTCCCCTCTTTTCCAATACCGAGAAGAGCAATATCCATTCCTCCAACAGCCTTAAGAGACTGTTCATAGGCACGACAATGATCGGCCACATTATCCATGGAGACAGAGCCATCAGGAGTATGAATATTTTCGCTCTTCACATCAACAAAATCGAGGAATGTCTCTTTCAAACTTCTAAAATTACTGCTTGCAACTTCAGCCGAAATAGGATAGTATTCATATAAATTGAAAACTATGACATTTTGGAATGAAAGCCCTTCTTCCTTGTGCATACGAATTAGTTCGGTGAACACGTATCTCGGAGAATGTCCACCTGAAAGTCCCATCACAAAGTTATTACCTTCCTTTTGTGATTCACGAAGAAGCTGTGCAATATCATCTGCAACGCTCTTTACCCCTTCTTCCGTCGTTTCAAAGATTTTAGTTGGAACCTTTTCATAACGAGTTAGAACAGAGCGTTCAAAAGAGTTCCCAGGTTTGTAGTATCTCGTAGAAACCTGATTAAGATTAATTTTTGAACTAAGATTGGTTCTCATAAAAAAGTATATATTGAATAGTTTATCTAATACTTAATGTATTATTGATTACAAATATACAAAAACTCAACAAACTAGCCATCAAGATTTTGTATATTTACTAAAAGAAAGAGAGCCTTGTAAAGCTCCCTTTCTTCTAACCTATAATTCAGTTATTTCAACAAGTTCCATGATGAATGTTAAAGTAGAATATCCAGGTATCGTTCCACTTTTACTATCCCCATACCCCATATCCCAAGGTATATAAACTTCGTATTTATCACCTACATGCATTTTTTGTAAGACTTCCGTCCATCCGCGGATTATACCACCGACTTTGTTTCCACGTACTATCGCTGATACCGGTCCACTGCTATTCTTGCCGTATGTCGTATCAAAAATTGTACCATTAATCAACCGACCCTCAAAATGGAACTTTACCTCAGAATTAAAATAGGGAGCTTGCGTATTTGTACTTTTATAAAGAACTCTATATTTGACTAAAGAACCGTTCGAAGCTGTGTCTGTAATAACATCTTCAGGGTTTACCTTTACATACAACAACGTATCATAAGCAACCTTCACTGTGTCGTTGGGGCCAATCGTTTGATAGCGAGGCAACACAACTACTTTCTCTCCAAGAGCATTAAAGAGTGTCTCATTACGGGTTCTCCACACATTTTCTTCCTCACTGCTACATGAAGATATCATGCCTGCAACGATAAAAAGAAATAAAAAACGAACGACTCCAAACTTTTTCATTCTAAGATTTTCTTTAGTAGTGATTTCATGCAGACTTTCTCTGAAATGATATTGCTCAATTCTTGTACAGGCACTCGTTCCTGCTCCATAGTGTCACGAAAACGTATTGTGACGCAGTTATCTTCCAAAGTCTGATGATCTACAGTCGCACAATATGGAGTCCCAATAGCATCCTGACGACGATAACGTTTTCCGATGGAGTCTTTTTCATCATACTGGCAGGAAAAATCAAATTTCAGCGCATTGATTATTTCACGTGCTTTCTCAGGAAGACCGTCTTTCTTGACTAAAGGCATCACCGCGAGTTTAACTGGAGCCAATGGTGCTGGAAGTTTCAGCACAACACGGCTTTCTCCGTTTTCAAGTTGTTCTTCGCAATATGAAGCACACATCACACTGAGAAACATACGGTCGACTCCAATAGACGTTTCAATCACATACGGAGTATATGATTCATTCAATTCAGGATCGAAATACTTAATACTCTTTCCTGAGAACTTCTCATGTTGGCTCAAGTCAAAGTTCGTGCGTGAATGGATTCCTTCTACCTCTTTATAACCAAAAGGCATCAAGAACTCAATATCAGTTGCAGCATTGGCATAGTGTGCCAATTTATCATGATCATGAAAACGATAGCTCTTATCTCCAAAGCCTAAAGCTTTATGCCATTTTAAGCGAGTCTCTTTCCACTGTTTGAACCATTCAAGTTCTTCTCCGGGACGAACAAAGAACTGCATTTCCATCTGTTCAAATTCGCGCATACGGAAAATAAACTGACGGGCTACTATTTCATTACGGAAGGCTTTACCTATCTGAGCGATACCGAAAGGTATTTTCATACGACCCGTCTTCTGTACATTGAGGTAGTTTACAAAAATTCCTTGCGCCGTTTCAGGACGGAGATATACTTTCAATGCTCCTTCACTGGTCGAACCCATTTCTGTATTAAACATCAGGTTAAACTGACGAACTTCTGTCCAGTTCTTTGTTCCTGAAACGGGACAGACTATTTCTTCA
>DATCIB010000019.1:0-8723 GCA_036508045.1 Bacteroidales bacterium | reverse complement strand
AGAAATATATGGTTTTTAGCAGTCATCTCTTTTTGTTTTGGTTTTTGCCTTTGGCACTATGCCTCTATTACGCTGTGCACGGAAAGGCGAGACATGCGTTGCTGACCTTATTGAGTTACCTTTTTTATGGCTGGACCAATCCGCTGTTTGTGGTTTTGCTATTGGTTTCCACCCTGATTGATTATTGTTGCGGACTCATACTTATTGGTTATCCC
Source organism: Bacteroidales bacterium (assembly GCA_036508045.1). GTDB lineage: Bacteria > Bacteroidota > Bacteroidia > Bacteroidales > JAQUTK01 > JAQUTK01. The sequence continues at coordinate 8,508 of DATCIB010000019.1, read as the reverse complement.
AAGGTCAAAAAGGAGGATATCAAAGTCTTTCCCCGTGATGGAGTCCGTACCTCCAAACAGAAATGGGCAGTAGCTATCTCCGTGATTTCCAATCTTTCTTTGCTGGGCTTTTTTAAGTACTGTAACTTTGGTATTGAAAACTGGAATTTCCTGATGGAATCGCTAATGTTATCCAACTCTTGGCTGTTGCCGTCACTGCATATCGTATTGCCACTCGGCATCAGTTTTTACACATTTCAATCGATGAGTTATGCGATAGACGTCTATCGCGGGGATGCAAAGGGCATTACCTCTTTCATCGATTTCTCCTGCTACGTGTCGATGTATCCGCAGTTGGTGGCCGGACCGATTGTTCGTTTTCAGGAGGTCGCCGATCAACTGGTATTCCGCACTTACACGTGGGAGAAATTTGCACGAGGCATTGCTTTCTTTGTAATGGGTATGGGACAAAAGATACTCCTTGCCAATCCGTGTGGTAAGCTGGCTGATCTGGCTTTTGACACTCCTGCAAGGATGGTTGCAGATGCTTGGGTCGGAGTTTTCTCCTACTCTTTCCAGATATTCTTCGACTTTGCAGGGTATTCTAATATGGCTATTGGTCTTGGCTTGATGCTGGGTTTTATCTTTCCGAAGAACTTTGATTGCCCGTATCAATCCCTTTCTATCACTGAGTTTTGGCGAAGGTGGCATATCTCACTTTCTACCTGGCTAAGGGATTATCTTTACATCCCTCTGGGAGGAAACCGAAAGGGCACGGCACGAACCTACATCAACTTGTTTCTGGTGATGTTTCTCGGTGGATTATGGCATGGTGCCGCCTGGACATTTGTCATCTGGGGCACTATCCACGGGATAGTACTGGCTATCGAACGATACACCGGATTAAGGAAGCCTGAGTATATAATGGAGAAAGTACTGAGATGGGGATATACGTATCTTATTGTGCTACTCGCATGGGTGTTCTTCCGATCAGCATCGCTGCCGGATGCTTTGAGCTATTTGGGGAGCATGTTTGGGACAACCGGCACCGGAGTAAATGCACCGTTGATATCAGGAGTGATGTACACACCCTATCATATCGTCTGCTTGTTACTGACGACACTGTTCGTGGCGCTGGCTCCTCCTGCCTGGACATGGACGCGTGAGATTGGGACTGGCAAATGGATCATGATCGCACTTGTGTTTGTGGTGGCTGTGGCTGCACTGACTACTCAGTCGTATAATCCGTTTATCTATTTTATATTCTGATGACGATGAAAGAAGGAAAGAAAGTAACACTAAGCAGAGAGATTGAAGCTCGCGAAGAGATCGAACGGACTTCTATCAGCCACAGAGGCGCCAAATGGGTAAGCATCGTGTTTATTGCGATTCTGATTCTTGTTCCGTTGATGCAAGTAGGATTGGATTATTCGCAAGGTAAACGGACGATACTCCCATTTACAGCTTCTGAATCTATAACTGAGAAGCCTTTGATACAGAGTGTCTTTTCATTCAATAAAGCAGTGATTGAATGGAAAACTGATTGGGAAAAGCAACTTGAGGAAGAGTCCTTTTTACGTGATATCTTCCCTGCTCCTTTCCAGTGGTCTCTGACAGCTTTGATGGGCACGGGAAATGAGAAGGCAATCATGGGTAAAGAAGGCTGGCTGTATTATGCACCGGATATTATATACCTGACGGGTAAAGCGATTGACAAATCATCGATTGAATGTATTGCTGACTTTGCCGCACAGTTAAAACAGCGTAACATCGAACTGGTGCTCATGCCGGTACCGCTAAAGCCTATGATCTATCCTGAGTATCTGACCGGACGATTGGATGCTTCAGCCTCTGTACTAAATAATAGTACGTACCAGCTATGGAGAGATCGTTTGAGTGCCAAAGGGATTCGTGTAGTGGATGTGACTCACATTTTGCATAGCATGAAGATGGCAGGAATGTCTGCATTCCTTAAAACAGATACACACTGGTCGCCAGAGGCCATGGAACGTGTTGCAGGGGAACTTGCACGGTATCTCTCTTCGGAAGGACTTACGGATGAAAATAAAACAGTCTTGACGCGTGATACGATGACGCAGCAACAGTATGGCGATATTTATACAATGTTGAAGATGCCTTACTCCGTAGCTGCTTTCTCCGAAGAAACGGTTCTTCTTCATCCGGTATTGACTGAATCAGGGGAGTACTGGCAACCATCACAAGAATCTTCGGTACTCTTCATGGGTGATAGTTTCAGCAACATTTATTCGCTTGAGGGCATGGGATGGGGTAACTCAGGCGGCTTGGCCGAACAGCTCTCCTACTATCTTCAACAACCGGTCGATGCCATCCGCAGAAATGATGAGGGAAGTATCGCGACACGATTGATGCTACAGAAGGAACTGCTCAAAGGAAGAGACCGCCTGGCAGGTAAACGTGTTGTAGTCTGGGAGTTTGCCATGCGCGAACTGACTTCCGGTAACTGGAAGCCACTGGATCTTACTCTGGGAGAAGCAGTCCCTACTAACTTCCTGACATTGGCTACAGGAGATTCAATGACTGTAACTGCTACAATCGCAGATCGTTCGGCTTCTCCACATCCGGATAAAGTGACGTATGCGGATCATGTATTTGCCTTGCATCTGACCGATCTGCAGCAATCGGACGGAAGTGAGATCGGACAAGATGCTGTTGTGTATATGTTGGGGATGAAGGGGCGCAAGCTGACTCCTGCATCTTATCTGAGAGTGGGCGAACGGGTAACTCTGCAACTGTCAAACTGGCAACTTGTTGAGCCTGAAATGGGTGCGTTAAACAGGAATGAGCTGAATGATATGAGTCTGCAGCTCGAAGAACCTTTATGGGGTGAATTAACAACGAAATAATACAATACCTATGAATAGAATGAAAATGTTGACTATTGCCGGTTTTCTTGGTTCATGTCTGGTATCATCGTATGCACAAGACCAGGCAGCATTTCAGAAAGCATGTGCTACCGGTGCCGGATCTTCCGATATCGCAGTAAATGGCAAGGATAACTGGTGCTTCTTAAAAAGTGAATTGCGACATCTCTCTGTCGGTGATTTCTGGAGTGAGCAATCTGCAAAGACAGCTCAGGCCACGGATCCTAAAGCAAAAGATCCACTGAAAGCCATACTCGCCTACAAAGCGCTGTTGGATAAGGAGAATATTAAACTAATTGTGATGCCTGTGCCTCCAAAAGCGGTAATCTATCCCGACAAACTGGCTGGTGTATCGCTTCCTGTGAAGCGCTATGATGTTTCTTTGCAGAAGTTTTATCAGGAGCTGCGCAAAGAGGGTGTGCAAGTGCTGGATCTGACTGATGCTCTACTGAAAGCCCGAAACAGTGACAGCGAACCACTCTATTGTCTTGGCGATTCACACTTTTCCGGGGAAGGTTGCAAGGTGATCGCTCAAGTGCTGGCTGCCGAACTGATGAAGGACAGCAAACTGCAAGGAAAGAATAAATATAGTGTAACAAAAGATAAGATCAGCTTTAAGGGTGATTTGTATAAAGTGGCAAAAGGAATGCCATCCTCGGAAGAGCGAACTGTCTATTATGTGAAGGGTGAGACGAAAGATGTGGCGAGTCCGGTACTGCTCTTTGGCGATAGTCACACGTTGGTCTTTGACACCGGAGGTGATCTTTATGCTTCTCAGGCAGGACTGGCATCACAGTTGGCAGCTGCTTTAGGTATGCCGGTGGATGTCATCGGAGTAAGAGGTTCGGGGGCTACTCCTTCACGAATCAATATCTATCGCCGCAGTAAACAGGAGAAGGATTTCTTGAAAAAGAAAAAGGTATTCGTGTGGTGTTTTGCTGCACGCGAGTTTACCGAAGCGACGTCATGGAGCTCAGAAGTGCCACTTAAGTAGAATACAGTAATACTTTAAATAAAAGAATATTATGAATAGATTATCAGCATTTTGCATTCTAATATTCGGAACAATTACAAGCTCCTCTTTCACTGCTCACGCTCAAGCACTACTGCCTCATGGTTTCGTTACTTACAGTAAAGGTGAGGCCTATAACCGTGTAGTCTGTCGTGCCGAAATAGCTCCGGGAATGACCTTCGAACAGATCCATGCGACTGAACAACAGGTCTGCGAGAAAGGTCCTTTTGGAGGAGACATCACCACCCAAATTTCCTTTGACGGCAAATGGGTGGCATTTGCCCGAAGCTTAAAAGGAACGAGTGATGGCAGCGGAGGAAATGACTATGACGACTTTGATAAATGGGATATCTATATTGCCCGGGTAGATGGCAAGTTGCCGGTCACTCCTATTCGTGTAGGACATGGCTATTTTCCTTCTTGGGGAGATGACTCCCGCAATGCGGTGAAGACACTGTACTATGCTGTAATTGGCAAACAGCCAAAGATATGCAAGGTGACTATCAACGACAAAGGGGAAATTGGGAAGGAAGAACTGGTTGGCAATCTTCCTGCTGACGGTTTCGAAGGCTTCGCATTTGCTGCTCCTAATGGTTCTTTCGCGGCATATCGGAAGAACAGCGGCGTCTATACCTATTATTTTAGTGGTCCGCTCAAAGGGAAAGATATCTTTCTGACGGGAGGATGCCATCCCCATGTGACTGCAAATAGTCAGTGGGTATATCATGCAAACCGGCATGCAGTGCGTGCCGATGGCAGTGCACGTGGTGAAGCGGGTGCCGGAGGAGAATATCATTACGGATCCTCTAATGATATGAACTGGTTTGTAACACGTACTGAGGGAGATAATATGATTATCAACAAAGGGCTGGAATCTTGGCTTTGCACCCTGGTGGCTACAGACACACGTTTTGACACAGAAAGGGCAGTGAAGATCAGCAATGAAGCTGGTTTCATTGATATCCATGTGTATGATGACAAGGCTTCTCGTAAAGCTGCTAAGGTGAATCGGGCCCAACATGATCAGTTCTTTGGGAAAGGGATTCGAGTGTCATCTGTCAATAAGGAGTCATTCAAAGGTATTGATAAGAATCGTCTGGCAAAACTTCCGGTAAGTGGTCAAGGTGAGAGTTTCATCTGGTTAAATGACAAGGCAGACAATCGTATTATTAATAATAAAGGAGAATTTCTTCATTCCTGTCGCTTGGTGCCACAAGGACTTGCACATGTGGGCAAAGGAGGCAGAATGGTGACATCTGGTGGTTACTTTGAGTGTCCCGATAAAGAGTTCTCTCCCATTTTTACTGCTTTGGCTAAGAGCGAAAATCAATGGAGTGCCGAACTGGAGTTCGTTTCAAATTCTGTAGAAAGGACTGGTCCGATGCGTATAGCAACTCTTTCGGAAGGTGCTAACGCTAGAAACTGGAGCATTGGGCAGGAAGATAAACAGCTGATTCTTAGTTTACGTACCACAAATACAGGTGTTAATGGGAGAAATCCGGAAATGATACTGGGTGAGATTAAGGCAGGTGTCCCCTACCATCTTGTAATTTCCTACACGCCGGGGTTAGTAATCTGTAGTCTGAATGGAGTACTGCGCCAAGGAACGAATGTGACAGGAGATATTTCTAACTGGTCGGATTTCAAACTACTCTTTGGCAACGAATTCAATGCAGACCGCACCTGGAAGGGCGAAATCCGCAATGTAAGACTGTACGCCTATGCGCTTTCACCCCAAGAGCATATGAATCATTACAAGCAGGCAAGCAAATATCTGAAAGAGCTTACACCAGAGGAACCTATAACAGTGAATGCAGAACTTGTGCAATCGAGTACCATTCCTTCTGTAAAGCAAATAACTGAGCAGGGGTACAGTCGCTGCGTGGCTGCACGACATTTTCTCATCAAAGAGCAACCCGGAGGCAAGAAGATCAAAAATGAAGATATCATTGTTAAGGAATGGGTAATCCTTGGTGGGCAAATGCTGAACAGTCGCGAGAAGGGGAAGACGTACACCCTACAGCTTTTCAATGCAAAAGATCATCCGGAACTTGAGAATGAATACACAGCAGATGATCTGCCTGTTTCTGATATCCCGGTCTATTACAACTCTCAACTAAACTAGGGCAAGAATCATGTCTTGATTATCCTATAAAATTAAGCGGCAGAAGGAGTAAGCTCCTCTCTGCCGCAATTGATATCGTACGTTGTTGAACTATTCTTCTTCAGGCACGTTGACAAATTCCATAATACTTGGGAAATCCTTCCAACGTGCCGCTACCTCATAAGCAGTCCGACATTCATCGGGCACATACAATGTCGAACTACGGTTTACACCTGCAAACACGTAGGAGCTGACTTCCGGAGGTGTCGTACTCAAAGAATAGAAAGTCTTCAGACGACTGCAATTATAAAAGGCACGCTCTCTGATAGATGTGACTCCCCTGGGAATCGTTATCGAGGTAAGACGGCTGCAATGATAGAAGGCACGTTCATGTATGGATGTGACACCCGAAGAGATTTTCACGGAAGTAAGTCCGCAGCAATAAGAGAATGCTGCCTCACGAATGGATGTGACATCTTTAGGAATTACAACTTCAGTAAGACTGCAGCAACCTTCAAAAGCTGACTCGCCTATGGATGTAACACTAGAAGGAAACTTTACCGTTGTGAGTCCGCTGCATGCTGAAAAAGCATTATTACCTATGAAGGTAACCCCATCCTGCATCTTCACACTAGCGAGAAGAGTATTCCCCAGAAAAGCAGAGGCAGCAATGGAGGTAACAGTCTTTGGGATAAGATATTTATCTGTATTTTTTGCTATAGGATAAGCAATTAAAGTGGCTTTTGCCGCATCAAAAAGGACTCCGTCGAGGGCCGAAAAAACAGAATGATTTTCAGGAACAATAAACTGAGCAAGTTGATCGCAACCGGCAAATGCCTGTTCACCAATCTGTGTGACTCCCACAGGAATAGTTATGGCAGCAAGTCCGCTACAGCCGGAAAAAGCACTGCTTCCTAATGATGTGACACTCGATGGAATAGTGATTGCCGTTAGGCCGCTACAACCGCCAAAGGCTGATTCTCCGATAGAAACTACACCTTCAGGAAGTGACACAGAAGTAAGTCCGGAGCAACCGGAAAAGGCTTGGTTGGCTATATTTATCACTGTAAGATTACCCCCATTATGTGCCACAGTCTGAGGTATCACCAAATCACCGGAAAGCGAAGTACTTTGCAGTGCCACTGATACCGATGTGGTATCTGCATTTCTTGTATACTTTATGCCATCAAGGATAAAACTAATTGCTTCTTCAACAATATTTGAAAACTCCATCCACTCGTTCGATTCTTTGTATGCAGTCAATGAACCCGCAGGAACAAACAGAGTGCAAACGGATGTATTAACACCGGAGAAAACATAGAGTTTGGTCTCGGGAGGAGTCGCGCAATGAATATGAATCTCCTTCAGATTTCTGCAATCCTGAAAGGCTGACGTCTCCAGGGTAGTGACACTGGAAGGGATCGTTACAGAAGCAAGGCTCCTGCAACGTTGAAAGGCATATACTCCGATTGAAGTCACACCTTCAGGTATTGTTATTGAAGAGAGATATGTACAATCCTGGAAAGAATAACGTCCCAAAGAAGTAATGCCTTCGGGAATAGAAACCGAGGTGAGTCCTCCACATTTTCTAAATACATAAGCACCAATCTCTGTGACACCGGATGGTATAGTCACGGATGTGAGTCCGCTGCAATCATAAAAAGCTTGTGCCGCAATCGATGTGACGGCATAGGTTTTGCGTTGATATGTCACTTTCTCCGGAATCACAAGCACACCTTGCAAAGAAGTGTTTTGACGGACCAATCGAACGGAAGTAGCATTTACATTCTTTGTAAACTTTAGATTATCAACAAAAAACTCATTAGACTCTTCAATAATTGAGGGAAACTCCTTCCACTCTCCGGCCTCTTTATACTCGCAGATAGATCCTTTGGGCACATATATCTTACATGAAGATTTTACCACATCGGCAAAGACTTCAAAGCCTAAATCAGGCGGAGTTTCATTCAGTATATATATTTCTTTGAGAGTAACACATCCTTGAAACGCACCATCATCAATGGACATTATTGTTGAAGGTAGTGCCAGGGATATGAGACCTTTGCATCCTTGCAGCATTCCGGCAGGCACTTTTGTCAGACCTTCCGGCAATGCTATATATGCAATGTTAGTGCAATCCTGAAAAGCGTTTTGTCCGATATAAGATACTTCCTTCGGAATTGATACGGAAGCAAGTGAGGTACAGCCCTGAAAAGCACTGTTCCCGATCGAAGTTATCCCTTCTGATATAGTCACAAAAGAGAGTTTTGTGCAATTCAGAAAAGCTTGATCTGCAATTCCGGTGACTGCAAAGTTTTTCTTTTCATAGCTCACGTTAACGGGGATTTCAATAGAACCTGAAGCCGAAGTACTTTGCTGTATTAATTCTGCAGAGGCTGTTTCTAAGGAGAGATTGTACTTTAAATCTTTGAAGGTGATGTTTCTCATGATCGCGAGAATTATATGTATTCTGCAAATATAACAATATTTTTCGTCTTTTGCAACTTTAA